>JBEAPQ010000345.1:0-5595 GCA_041164325.1 Planctomycetota bacterium
GCGCAAGCTGGACCAGCCGAATCGGCCTCTCGCTCGCGCGCGGCCTCGTCGGTGGCCGGCTGACCCGGCGCATGGCCGGGTTCCAGCATGCCCACGGGCTGTCGCCCGGCGAGCTGCGGGCACGCCAGGACGCGCACCTCCGGCACATCGTCCGCCGCGCGCTGACGTCGGTTCCCTTCTACCGGGATGTGGCGCGCGCGCGCGGGATCGGACCGGACGACATCCGGACGGTCGAAGACCTGGCCGCACTGCCGGTCGTCGACAAGAGCGTGTTCCGCTCCAGACCCCTCGAGGACTTCCTCGCCGAGGACCTGCCGCGGTGGCGTCGTCTCCCCTACACGACGTCGGGATCGACCGGTGACCCGTTCCGCTTCGTCCTCGACCGGAACGCGATGCCGCTCGTCTTCGCGAGCCACCTCTACTACGACGCGCTGCACGGGCTGGACCCCCTCGACCGCAGCCTCCGGATCATGGGGCCGCCGTCGCAGGACCCGCCTCCCGAGTCCCCACCGCTCGGAGCACGCATGCGGGCGGGCGCGACCCGCTTCA
This sequence comes from Planctomycetota bacterium, assembly GCA_041164325.1. GTDB lineage: Bacteria > Planctomycetota > UBA1135 > UBA1135 > UBA2386 > JAQCBR01. The sequence continues at coordinate 550 of JBEAPQ010000345.1, forward strand.
CGCAGCGAAGCTACGAGCGCCTGACGCAGGTGCGGCTCCCGACGGTCGACGCCGATCCGGGACGCGTCCGCGCGATCCTCGACCGCTTCCAGCCGACCTACATCCTCGGCTACACGGCGACTCTCGCGTCGATCGCCGACGCGTTCCTCGAGAGCGGATACCGGCCGCGCCGGCCGCTGCGCGCCGTGATCACGATCGCCGAGACGCTGACACCCGAACGCCGTCTCTCCCTCGAGCAGTGCTTCCGCGCGCCCATCGTCAACCGGTACGGGCAGCGCGAGTTCAAGTTCTGGTGTGCGCAGAGCCCGCCGGGCGATCCGTCCCGGTTCCTCGTCAACACCGAACTCGTCGCCTGGGAAACGCTGCGCGCCGATGGATCCACGGCGGAACACGGCGAAGTGGGGCGCGTCGTGCTGACCAACCTGCACAACGAGGTCATGCCGTTCCTCCGCTACGAGACCGGCGACTTCGCCGCCGTCGAAGCAGCTCCCTGGCCTGACGGACCGGGATTCCCTGTGGTCACGCGTCTCGACGGCCGAACGCAGGAGATCCTGCGCACGCCGTGTGGGCGGACGATCGATGCAACGACACTCGGTCACCACCTCGCAGTTGTCCGTGGTCACGTCGATTCGATTCGTCTGTACCAGCTGATCCAGACCGCTCGGGACCGGGCTACGCTGCGCATCGTGCCGCCTGCCCCACTCGGCGCCCCGACCCTGGAGCGCATCCGCTGCGATCTCGCCGACCTCCTCGGCCCTGGACTCGAAGTCGACGTCCAGGTCGTGGACGACATTCCTCTCGAGGCGTCCGGCAAGCGCCCGATCCTGAAGGCTCTGCCCCCGGAGACACCCGCGGGGAACACGGGGGGACGATGAACGTCGGCCTAGCGGACCCGCGCCCCGTGTCGGTGGGCGCACGCGATGCGATGCAACCCGGAGAGGAAGAACGGCGATGGTTCCGCGCGCTGCTCGTGTTCTGCGTGTTCGCGACCCTGAGCACGCTGTGGATCGGCAAGGACCGCGATCACATCCGCAACCCCGATGAGGCGGCCTACGCGGAGCAGGCACGCTCCCTGCTCGACCGAGGCTCCCTCGAGGTCGGGTTCGTCCGCCACTACCACGTCCAGTATCCGGCCGACGTCCTGCACCCGGAGGACTTCTACCCGCCGGGCAACGGGGCCCTGATCGCCGCCGCATGGTCGGCCTTCGGACGTTCGGACTTCGCGTCATCGATCCCTTCGACGCTCCTCGCCTGTCTGGTCATTCCGCTGTTGGCGTTCGCGCTGACGCGACGCCTCGAAGCTTCGGCGCCGTTCGCGTTCGGCTGCGCGGTCGTCGTGCTCTTCGAGCCGGAGTTCCGGTTCCATGCGCACCAGGCTCTGGCCGATCTCCCGCTCTGCGCGTCGGTCCTCGGAGCGCTGGTGCTGGCGTTCGGTCCGACCCATCGTCACGCCGTTCTGGCGGGTGCCGTGCTCGGGGTCGGCTTCTGGTTCAAGCCGACCGCGCTGCTCTTCCTGCCCGGACTCGCACTCGTCGCCGCCCTCGCGGACCGCCGCCCGCTGTCGCAGACCATCGTCCGACTCGCCGTGCTCGGTGCTGCGATGACCGTCGTCATCGCACCGTGGCTCGCGCGGAATCTCGCCGAGTTCGCAGACCCTCTGTACTCGGGCAACAAGCACCTGACGGCCACGGCGAACGATCCGAAGTTCCGCTACCCGGACATCCGCAAGGTCTACTGGGCCATCCCCGGCTACGTGCTCCCGGCCCTCGAGGGCAGCGTCGGGCGATTCGGTCTGATGCCGGTCCTCAAGCGGTTCCTCGAGCACATCTACGAGCTGGTCGCGATCCACGGCCGGGACGCGTTCGGGATCCTGTTCGGCATCGCGGCGCTGACGAGCTTCCACCGCCGCCGGGTGGCCGGCGCACTCCTGTTCATCGCGGTGTACGGCGTGGCCCTGTCGGCGGTCTTCGCGATCTACTTCCGCTACCTGATGCCGATCTTCCCGATCGTCACCGCGATCACGTGGGCGTTCGGGGACCGGCTGGTGCGGAGGATCCTGCGATCGCCCGGGGAACCCCTGATCTACCCTGCGATCGCGACGCCCGCACGCTTCGCGCTGCTGGCCGCGGCGTTGGCCGTGATCCCCCCCGCCTCGACCTTCGTGCGGGACCTCGCGACCGGCAAGAACGACTTCATCCCGCGCGACGAGCGGCCGATGCACGCCGCTGCGGATTGGGCTCGTGCGCACCTTCCGCAGGACGCTCGCGTGATGACGACCGAGGCCCTGATGTTCCACCACGACTCCGGACTGCTCACCGTGAACATCCCTTGGGACGTTCCGGAGCGCATGGACGCCGTCGTCGAGCACCACGGCATCGGCTACCTCGTGATCCTCGAGCAGGGGCAGTTCTCCGAGCGCTCGGCAGACTTCCTGCCCGCCTATCTGGAAGCGTTCGCCGACCGGTGGACGGAGCACCCTCTCGACCCGGACGTCGGCTACCGCGTCCTCGTCCGCCGCGGCGCCGCGCCGCCCCGCTGACCTAGCGCAGCTCGCCGAGTGCCGCTGCGATCGCCGCAGCCGCGAGCTCGTGGCCACGCACGTCGAAGTGCTCGTCCCGCGGGATGAAGACGCCGTCCTTCTGCGGCGACGCCGCGAAGACCCCGTGCAGGTCGAGGCACGGAACGTCGAGCTCGGCGCAGACCGCGGCGAGCCCGGAGGCGAAGTCCCGCAGGGGCTCGGGTTCGTCGGGCGTGTAGCGCGCCGCATCGGCGGGATCGTCGAAACGGATCCGGTCGCGGAGCACGCGCGCCATGACCGGCACGACGACGACCAGCACCTGGATACCTCGCTCGCGGCAGTAGGACACACCCTGCCGCAGCGCGGCGGCCGTGGCCTCCATCCCCGACGCGCGCTCGACCTGCTGGTTCGGCTTCCAGCTGTAGCGGAGGGACAGAGGGATCTCTGCGCCGTCGTCGAGCGTCAGGTGTGCGAAGTCACCGCGCTTGGAGCGCCGGGTGACCTCGAGCCAGGGGCGGAAGAACGAGTTGTCGAGGTAGCGCCGCAGGGCCGGCACCGCACCCGAAGCATCCTCCGCCTGCCAGCGGGCGTACTGCTCGGCGTCGACCAGGTCGTTGCCGTCGAAGAACTGCCAGACGACCACCTTGGGTGCGTACGACGCGGCATGGCGTTCGAGGACGATCCGCTCCTGCTGCGGCCCGTAGGCGCCGCGCCCGAGGTTGGCCACGCTGCGGCCGAGCCGCGCGCCGACCCCCGCGACGAACGTGTCGGCCGCGTCGACCTGGGCCGCCTCGGTGTACGAGTCCCCCACGAAGACGATCTCCGCCTGCGTCAGGTCCTCCGGATTCCGGAAACCGTGGCCGTCGACGCGGTAGGTCACCTCGCGCCCGACCTCGGGCACGTAGCCGCGCCATGCGGTGAACGGTCGCCTGCGGAAACCGAGCTCGGGATCGGCCACGTTGTCCGCGCGCGACACGTGCGCGAAGTCGAGCCAGTGATTCGGCTCGATGGCACCCCGCAGCACGAACGCGAAGGTCAGGTCGAACGCGAACAGCGCACCGAACCCCATGGCCAGGGCCAGGACGATGCGCGCCGTCATCAGCCCTCGCCGGCTTGCTGGGCCCAAGAACGGCACCAGCAGGAGCGAGGCTGCGCACAGCGCCGGCACGCCGACGTAGATCTCCTCCAACCCGTAGTGGCCGAACAGGTAGTCACCACGACCGGCCCGCGATCGCAGGAGCGGCAGCCCGAGCGTGTAGACCGCGACCGCACTCGCAGCGGCGAGCAGCAGGGCAGGAACGACGTTCGAGACGCGCATCGCGACCGAGTGTAGCAACTCCCGGCGACCGATCGATTTGACCTGCTGCGCCGTTGACGCCGACCCGTGCAACGGCCGATCCTCCGCGCGTGACCTTCGTCGGCATGCGACTGCACTGGAGCCTGCTCGCGCTGCCCATGCTCGTCTCGGCAGCCGTGCGCGGGCTCTGGGCTCCCGACGAACCGCGCTACGCGCAGGTCGCGCGCGAGGCGTGGGAAGGCAGCGGCTTCCTGGTCCTCCACCTGTGCGGCTCGGTCTACGCCGACAAGCCACCGCTCGTCTACTGGCTGGCAGGAGCCTGCGGCGCCGCGACGGGCTGGCAGGAGTGGGCACTCCGGCTGCCGAGCCTCGCCGCGACGCTCGGAACCGCTTGGCTCGTCGCCCGGTTCGCGGAGCGCGCGTGGGGTCGGACCGAGGCCGCGCTCGCACCCGTCGCCTACCTGACGATGGCCCTCGTGGTCGAGATGGGCGGCCGGCTCCAGCTCGATCCCGCGCTCACGTTCCTCTGCACGGCGAGCCTGTACCTCGCGACCGACGGCGGGCGCTTCGGTGCGAGCACCCGACAGATCCTCGCGGGCGGCCTCTGCCTCGGACTCGCGGCTCTCGCGAAGGGCCCCGTCGCGTGGTCGAACTTCGGGCTCGTCCTCGGCGCGTGGGCCGTCGCAGAAAGGCGGCCGCCGCGTTTCCGTGCGGCGCAGTGGGGCTTCGTCGGACTCGCGCTGCTCCCGGTTGCCGCCTGGGCGACCTCGGCGATGCTGGCCGAGCCCGCCCTGCGCGAAGAGCTCCTCTACCGGCAGCACGTGGGGCGGATGACGGCCGCGATCAGCCATCCCGGGCCGCCATGGGAGCCGCTGGTGGAGCTCGCCGCGCTGTCGATGCCCTGGACGCCACTCTGGCTGATCCTCGCGTTCCAGGCGCTTCGCAGCCGGCGGGCGCAGACCGTCGACCACGGACTCCGCCGATCGCTCGCCTGGATCGGGGTGCTGCTCGTCTTCTTCTCGGTCATCGCCGAGAAGCGGAACGTCTACCTGCTGCCCGCCTACCCAGCGGTCGCGCTCGTCGCGGCCCGCGCGCTCGCCCTGCTGGCCGCCGGGCAGGCCAACCCGACCCTGCGCCGCGCGGCCTTCCTCGCGCCCGCACTCCTGACACTGGTCGGGCTTGCCGCGTGCTTTGCCTTCGTCGCGGCTCCCACCGTGCTCGAGAAGATGCC
>JBEAPQ010000346.1:0-6045 GCA_041164325.1 Planctomycetota bacterium
CGGGGGTCGAGCCGGTAGACCGCGACCGTGGAGAACACCGGGATGGCCCCGTCGACGACGGCACGATCGGATTCGCGATACATCGCGAGGCCGTCCGCGAAGACCAGGAACGAGCGGTCGACCGCTCCATCCTCGCCGCAGATCTCGGCCCGGATCCGGAAGTCCTCCGGCGGCCACTGGCTGGCCGGACGGCTGTTGCTCTGGCAGGAAACGAGGCCCAGGGCCGACAGGACCAGCGTCCGGAGCAGGAGGTCAGAGCAGGGAAGCATGGGACGTAATCCGGTTTGGTCTTACCGTCGAGCGGGTGGAGAGGCTATGTTCGCCGCAAATCCGCATGGTCACGATCGCTGAGAAGATCAACGCTGTCCTCGCCCAGCGACGGATGCTCAAGCGCGACCTCGCTCGCGCGCTGGGCGTCGCGCCGCAGACCGCCACCGACATCTGCAAGGGCAGGTCAGCGGTCACGCTGCCCCACCTGCGCAAGCTGTGCGAGACGTTCGGACTCCGGCCGGACTACTGGCTCGACGAGTCCACTCTCGAACCGGGTCCCGGCGACCGGCTGGCTCCGGACCAACAGCAGCGCCTGGCCGGCGTCGTCGAGGCCGGACTGCTGGAGATCGGTGATGCGGGCACCTTCGCCCGCCAGCTGATCGAGTTGGCCCGCGAACACCGCGCCGAGTGGGTCCGTCGCTTCGGAGCTCCGGCGGCAGATGTCGCCGACCTGCTGGGCGTGCCCGCGGAACACCGCCGCGCCGAGCCCGCCCCGCAGACCGAGGCGAGCAGCACGATCACGCCGATGAGCGCGCAGGTCGACCGTGCGCCGACGGCCGTCGGCCACGCTCCCGGCGAAGATTGACGGCGCCCTGCCCCGGACGCAGCTCCGGGGCGGCCGTCGAGCTGCAGGGGCCGCGGGCGCGCCCGCCGGGCAGTCCGCCCGGACCGCGCCTCCCGGAATGCTCGCTTCGGCGTTGCCCGGGGTGGAATCCGCGCCTTGAATCGGGCGTCCATGACGTTCCCGACCCCCTTGCGCCTGCCTCGACTCCTCCTCGCCTCCCTCGCCCTGCTGCCTGCCTGCCAGCAGGAAAAGGCTCCGGAAACCACCGCCTCCTCGAGCGAGGCGACGACGCCCGCCTTCGAGATCCGCGCCGGCAAGCCCGTCGATCCGCTGCCCGGGGAGAAGCACTTCCGCAACGTCCGCCAGCTGACGTTCGGCGGCGAGAACGCCGAGGCGTACTGGTCGTTCGACGGCACGAAGCTGGTCTTCCAACGCACGCTGCCTCCGGAGATCCCGGCCGACCAGATCTTCGTGATGGACCTGGCGACGGGCGAAGAGCGGATGATCAGCACCGGCAAGGGACGCACGACCTGCGCCTACTTCCTGAAGGGTGACGACCGGATCGTCTTCGCGTCGACCCACCTTGCCGCCGACGAGCCCCCGCCGGCCGTCCGCGTCATCGAGGGCAAGTACGTGTGGCCGATCTTCGAGACCTACGAGATCTTCACGGTCGGGGTCGACGGCTCGGACCTGAAGCGCATCACCGAGGTTGCGGGTTACGACGCCGAGGCCACGGTCGACCCGGTCTCGGGTCGCCTCGTCTTCACGTCGATGCGCGACGGCGAGCTCGAGGTCTACACGATGGAACCAGACGGCTCCGACGTCCGGCGGGTCACGAGCCGCGAGGGCTACGACGGCGGCGCGTTCTACTCGCACGACGGCAAGCGCCTCGTGCTCCGCTCGGGCTTCCCGGAGAGCGACGACGATGTGGCCGCCTACCGCCGTCTGCTGGCCCAGGGCTATGTGATGCCCTCCCGGATGGAGATCACGATCTGCGACGCCGACGGGTCGAACTTCCGGCAGGTGACCGACAACGGGAAGGCGAACTTCGCCCCCTACTGGCACCCGGACAACGACCGCATCCTGTTCTCGTCCAGCATGGGCGACGAGACCGGCCGCAACTTCGACATCTACATGGTCCGCGCCGACGGCTCCGACGTGGAGCAGGTCACGACGTCGCCCGTGTTCGACGGCTTCCCGATGTTCTCGCCCGACGGCCGCTACGTCGTGTTCGCCAGCAACCGCTACGGCAAGGAGCGCGGCGATACGAACATCTTCGTCGCCGAGTGGGTCGACTGACGCCTGGGTCGACCGACCCCTCGCGTCAGGACATGACCTGACCGCCGCAGATCGAGTAGGACTGGGCGGTGATGCCGCCGGCCGCAGGGCTCGCGAGGTAGACGACCATCGAGCCGATCTCGTCCGGAGTCAGGATGCGGCCGAGCGGGACGGCCGCGAGGGCTTGGCGGCGGGCTTCCTCGTAGGGAATCCCGAGACCCTGCCCCATCAGCTCCATGCCCTGACGCGCCATGTCCGTCTCGACCCAACCGGGGCAGATGGCGTTCACGGTGATCGCCCTCGGCGCGAGCTCGAGGGCGAGGGCCTTGGTGAAGCCGATCACCGCGTGCTTGCTCGTGCAGTAGGCGGTGTAGCCGGGCACCCCGAACTTGCCGAGGACGGACGAGATGTGCACGACGCGACCTCCGTCCGGCATGTGGGGCAGCGTGGCGTGCGTGCAGAAGAACAGGCCGTCCACGTTCGTCGCCATGATCTGCCGCCAGCGCGGCGTGCCTTCGGCGGAGCACGCGTTCGGGCCGCCGATCCCGGCGTTGTTCACCAGGATGTCGATCCGACCGTCGAGCGAGCGCGCCATTTCGCTGACGCCCGCCAGGACGCTGTCTTCCTCCGCCACATCCATCGTCACGGCGATGGCACGCTGACCGAGCGCCTCGACGGCCGCGACGGTCTCCTGGAGAGGCGCCAGGCGACGACCCGAGACTGCCACGTGCGCTCCGGCCCGGGCCAGTTCGAGGGCGATTCCACGGCCGATGCCGGAGCCACCGCCGGTGACGAGGCAGTGCTTGCCTTCGAGGGAGAACGGATGGGGAGTGGTCATGCGAGGGAAAGCACCTTCTGGACGAGCTGCTCGATGCCGGTGGACACGTCTGCGATCCGTGCGTCGAACATGTAGGCCGGGGTCGAGACCACGCGCTGGTCTTCGTCGACACAGATCTCCGTGACAGGCCGGGCTTCGTGCCGGCTGCCCGTCGCCTCGACCGCCGCCGCCGTCGCGGCGTCTTCGCCGATGGTCAGGACCGGATGCGAGTCCGAGTCACGGAAGGCCGCCGCGCACACGGCAGGCGCGATGCACACGACGCCGATCGGCTTGCCGGCTGCGTGCATCGCGAGCAGCAGGCTGCGCAGATCGGGATCGACGGTGGCATCTGCGCCCGCCGACGCGAAGTCGGAGAGATTCTTGGCGGCACCGAAACCACCCGGCAGGACGAGGGCATCGAGCTGGGCGGCATCCGCAGTGGCGAGGTCCGCGATCTTGCCGCGCGCGATGCGAGCCGACTCGGCGAGGACGTTGCGGGACGAGCCCGGCACCGGCTCCCCGGTCCGATGGTCGACGACGTGCAGCTGATCTCGATCCGGCGCGAAGCACACGGCGTCGGCGCCGGCACGATCGAGATGGAGCAGCGTGAGAACGGACTCGTGGATCTCGGACCCATCGAGAAACCCACAGCCGGAAAGGACGACACCGACGCGCTTCTTCATGCGATTCACCTGCGATCCAGGGGCGGCGATCCTGCATGGCGCCGCAGCCCACCGATCTTCGGGTCGACTCCCCGTGGAACAAGCCTCCGCAGGGTCAGTCCTTGTCCATGCCGCCGCGTCCGCGCTTGATGTCGGCGCGACGCTTCTTGGACTGGAGGCGCCGCTCCTGGCTGCCGCGCGTAGGACGCGTCGGCCGCCGGGTCTTGGGGCGGACCAGCGCAGAGCGGAGCAATTCCTCCATCCGATCGAGGGCCGCGTCGATGTTCCGCGCGCGGGAACGGGACTCCTCCGACACGACGACCACCCTGCCTTCCGCGTCGAGGCGCGCCGCGAGCTTCTCGCGGATGCGCGCGACAACCATCTCGCCGAGGACGGGCAAGGCGCGGTCCAGGTCACAGCGCAGGTCGACCTTGGTCTCCGTCTTGTTGACATGCTGGCCGCCGGGGCCGCCCGAGCGCGCGAACCGCAGTTCGAGACAGGCCGCCGGAACGGTCCTCCCGGCACCGAGGTGAAGGTCTCGGACCCCCGCCATCAGCCCCCACCACCCATCGCCTTGGCGACCGCATCGGCGAGCGGCTCGACGGTCGCTGCCGGATCCTCCGCGAGCGGGAGCGTCAACACGACGGCCACGCCGTCCGCGCCCGCTTCCACCTCGGCCGCCAGTTCCGGGCCGAGACCCGGAGGCAGGACGACGACGAGTGGGTTCCCGTCTTCCTGGGCGGCGGCTGCAAGCCGCCCGACCGCGTCGCGAAGCACGCCCGATCGAGGCAGCGGCGAAACCCGCGGAGCCGTGCGACGGTTCCAGGCCGTCCAGAGCCCGCTCCCCGTTCCGGCGGGCGAGTCGGAGTCGTCGAGCCAGGCCACGGCCGCCGGGTCCTCGCTAGCCTCCCCCTCCCACGGCGGAATCGCCAGCACGACCGCGGCGGTATCGAACCGCTGCCGATAGAAGCGGAGATACATCTCCACCTGCTGCCGGGTGTGACCGAACAGGGTCGGCACCACCGCGAAATCGACAGCCCGCCGAAGCTGCCTCGCGGTGCGGCCCGCGACGAACGGCGCCACCCACTGCTCGCGGTCGGGATGCCCTTCGAACAGCTGCCCTCCTCCGAGGAAGAGGATGCGGGCGCCGAGTGCCTCGGGCATGTGCACCGCAGTTCCGCCGTGGAGCCTGCGAGCCAGCGCGTCGAGGGGCGCCGTGGCGGACAGCGCGCCGAAGCAGGCGTCGAGCCTCGGGTCCTCGAGGCTGGCGAGTCGATGGGATTCCCATTCGGCCGTCGCGCTCCACGCCAGCGGGACCGAGGCGAGGCCGAGCAGGCCGAACGCCAACCGTGACCGCATCGATCTCGCCGACGCACAGAGCAAGGCTGCGGGCGCACCGGCCAGCGCGAGGGAGACCAGCGACAACACCGCCGGCTCGGCCTCGGGGACCAGGTCGGCGACCAGTGCCCACTTCCCGCCGAGTGCAGCCAGCGGGACCAGCGAGAGGGACGCAGCGACCCGAACCGCCCTGCCTCGCGCGAGCCTGTGCACGGCGATCCCCAGCCCGGCGCCGATCAGTCCGCACCAGACCCACGGCAGCAGCCGGACCGGCCTCGGCACCACATCGACCCGCAGCGAGCGGACGACCGCGGTTCCGCCCTGCACGACGAAGGCCAGGAAGCCGTGGGAGTCCATCGCCAGGAACGGCCCGTGCTCGACCCCTGCCGTGTTGGCCCGCAGTTCCCTTCCACGGGCTTCGAGGACGACCGTCGTCGGCAGTCCCGCCGCGACCACCTGACCTGGCACCTCAGCGAGTTCGAACAGCGCTTCTTCGCGCGAGCGGAACGCGGGCCCGTCGCCACGCCCGTCCGCCGACAGCCGAACCGTCGTGAAACGCCCGTGGAACAGCGGCATGTCGCCGTCCTTGCCGCGTCGCGGCTCGACGACGCGCACGCACAGGTCCAGACTGCCGCCCTCGGGAACCTCGACGTCCGCGATGAGGTCGAAGTCGCCGAAGACGTAGGGGATCGTCAGGGGCCGGCGCTCGGAGACGAGCAGCGGATCATCGATGGGCCGGACCAGATGGAAGTTCCGATCCGCGTAGGCAGGCGACGGCCCGACTCCGAGGAGCAGGAAGGCCAGGAGACCGGCCAGGGCACCGAGCACCCCGTCTTCGAGGAGGCGCTGGACACGGCTGCGTGCAGAACTCGACACGGGGAGCGGGCGATCATAGGCTCCCCGCCCCGATGATGAGCACGGTCGTCCGCGCGGAAGCCGCAGTCCTTCCTGGAGGTGTCGTCCGCGACGTCGCGGTCGTCGTGGCAAACCGACGCATCCGATCCGTAGGCCCCGCCTCCGCAGCCCCTGCAGGCTCCCGCGAGGTCACCGTCGCAGGAACCCTGCTGCCGGGCCTCGTCGACATCCAGGTCAACGGCAGGGGCGGACGCGGCTGT
>JBEAPQ010000347.1:0-3572 GCA_041164325.1 Planctomycetota bacterium
CGCTGCAGCTTCTTGGCCATGCTCTGTTGCGATCCGAGGGGGCTCGGCCGAGGAATCGTGAAGCGGGAGCGCGTTCGGGGCAAGGCACCGTCCACCGCCGAGCGCGGCGCAACGCTTCGCGCTGCGGGGTGCGCCGCAGGATGCCATGCCGTTCACGACTGCTCCGCGACGGCGATCGCCGCCGCCGACCCCCTGGGTTCCGTCACCGCGAGACCGGCCTGCGCGCGCGGGCTCTGCGGCTGCGACGTCAGCGCAGCCCGAGGACGTCGAACAGATCGAACCCGTGGCGCGTGCGCAGCCAGGCGAGCAGGAGGAGGACGACGCTGGTCGCGATCAGGGCGTAGGGCCAGCGCGGCCACCGCACGAGGCCCGCAGGCCCGAAGGCACCCGCGACCCCGATCCGCGCTTCGCCCGCGGGAAGCTCGACCTCCCTCGAACGGGAGTGGGCGACCGGCACCGCGCCGACGCGGACGGCCAGCACGGTCGCGTTGTCGGGAGCCCCCCGCTCGAAGACCCGACCGAGAAGGCGCTCGCAGCCGGCCTGGAGCCCGCCCGGCCTGAGGTCCTGGGCGAGTTCGTCGCTCGTGACCTCGCCCCACACCCCGTCCGTCAGTAGGACGAAGATGTCTCCCGCCCGGAGCTCGAACGACGCGAGGTCGGGATCGCCCCCTCGCTGGCCGCCGCCGATCACCTTCGTCAGCAGATTGCGCGACTCGTGCATCGCGTGGTCGAGCGTCAGCTGCTCGACCTGCCCTCCGCGGATGCGCAGACAGCGGGTGTCGCCGATGTGTGCGACGGCGGCGGCGGCTCCCTGGAGGAACAGCGCCGTCATCGTCGTCCCCATGTCCGACAGCCCCACGGTCTCGGCGGCGCGCTCGTGGACCCGTTCGTCTGCAGCCGCGAATCCGCGCACCAGGAGCTCCTCGCCGTCGGCGAGCAGGTCCCCCGCTGCGACCGCCCCGAGCGCGCGCAGGGCGGCCCGGCTCGCCTGCGCACCCCCGGCGACCCCACCCATGCCGTCCGCGATCGCGAGCAGGCATCCGGCGCGTCCGCGCGGCGTGCCCGCCGCGGAACTCGGCATCAGGATCAGGTAGTCATCCTGGTTGCTCGTGCGCACACGCCCGACGTGGGTCGCGACAGCCAGCTCGAGCTCCTCGGGAACACGGACGCGACTCATCGCTCCTCCCGGTCGAGCGTGACGCTCGCCACCTCGCCCGACACCGTGCGGACGAGGACCTGCAGGAAGCGCCCGCTGCGCAGTCCGGGGAATTCCGCGACGTAGACGAAGCCATCCTCTGCGCTCTCGGCTTCGCTGGAGAGCAGGTCGGACGCGAAGCCCGACGGAGTGTCGGTCGCGACGCCGTCGACACGGAGCGCCGCCGCCCCGAGCGGCTCCGCCGAGCGGACCCGCACCCTTCCGTCTGGCAGGAACTCGATCCGCGCGCGTGCGCCTTCGGCGAGATCCTGCCGACAGGCAGGGCTCTTGAGCTGGCGCGCGAGACCGGACACGAGTCGCTGCACGGCGTTCCGTCCGACCCGCTCGACGAGGCGATCCTCATCGGTGGAGACCCAGAACGGCGGGACGATGATCGACTGGAGGAAGCCAACGGCGCTGCCGCGGTCCACGAGGGACAGATCGACCGGACCCGCGGCGCCGACGGCACGGTGCACGAGTCGACCCGTCTGCACTTCGTAGACCCCCGCCTGGAGCGTGGCGCGTGACTCGAAGGTGTGGTCCGGGATGAAGATGCCCAGCCCCACGAGGATCCAGAGCGAGGCGGTCAGCGGCCAGCGGTCGTTGATCCCGTACTCCTCGATCGGACCGTCCGACACCCGCTGGACGACGACGACGAAGTCATGGCCGGCCGCGCGCGCCTCCGTGAGGAGACCCGGGAAGACGGCATCCGCGTCGAGCGGAAGGTCCGCCCTCTGCTCGGCGACCTGCGCACGCGCTGCCGAGGCGCGCTCCGTGTCCACGACCGTGCGGACGAAGACGCGCCCTGCAGACAACGCGTCGCCGATCTGTTGGAGGGGAATCAGCTCCGCCCCGCTGTCGGCGAGGAAGGTCCGCGGCACGGCGCGCTCGGCCGCGCCGCTGTCGAGCTCGAGGAAGCTGCCCCCGGTCACGAAGACCGAGTAGGGCAGTGGAGCCTGATCCGCGATCCCGACGACGTCGTTGGCCGGAAAGCCCGCACAAGCCGTGCAGGCGAGGAGGCCCAACGTGGCTGCTCGGCGCTTCACGATCGACACCTCCGCTCGGCTTCGCTCACCATCGCTGCCTCACCGCCTGGACGAACGCTTCCCCGCCCGCGATCCGGAATCCGCAGTCGCGCAGTCGTGGATCGACGGCCCCGGGCAGGAGGCCCGCACCGTCCCGGCGGAGCTGGAGCGCATGGAGGACGCCGACGCGCGGACCGGCGGCGCCCGCCTCGCGCGGCGTCGCGTCCCCTCGCACCACGGCGTAGGTCCGGAGGAACGAACGCAGCTCGAGCGGTGCACGCTCCGAGTCACGCCCTGTGGCGAGCTGGCGCGCCCGCTCGACGTGAGTCCGGTGGTCGCCGATCCACTCCTCGAGGATCGTGCGCCCTTCGACGCCACCCGTCGGATACGGGAGGTCGGAGACCCACTCGCGGAGGCCCCCGTCCAAACCCGAGAAACTGCCGCCGAGCTCCGCCGACACCACGTCCCCGACGAGCATCAGCTCGGCGTGGGACAGCGGCCAGAGTCCGGGGTCCTGGCCGCGGGCCACGAGGTCGGCCAGAGCCTGGGCATCGAGTCGTCCTCCCGGCGCGGCGTCGGCGCCTCGCCCGACGGCTGCGACCTCGAGCTCGCAGCCGAGCGGCAGCCGGAACATCCACGGATCGTCACCGATCAGGAGACCGAGCAGTGCCACGGCCGTGAACGCCTGGAACGCGTCGAGCCCGGCCACCGGCCGTTCGAGCGAGAAGCCGACCGGCGGAGCCCCGCCCGCAGTCCAGTCCCTGAGATCCGCCGGAATGAGGGCATCCGCGTGGAGACGGGCCTCCGCGAGCGGGTCCGCGGCATGGACGAGCTGCGGTCGCGTCTCCACGTCTTGGATCGCGCGCTCGAGCCCGAACTCGACGAGCGCCAGGTAGGCCCCTCGCGTGAACTCCCGATCCTGGAGGAACACGTCGGGGATGCTTCGCACCGGCAGCGGCGGAGCGATCCGGACGCGGCGCCGCGCGTCGGCGTCGAGCGAGCCGGGCTCCTGCCAGGGACGCCCCGGACGCGGAACGGGGACGAGGCGGACTTCCGCCAGCGCCGCGGGCAGAGGCCGCGCAGACAGTTCGCCCAGCGTCGTGGCGCGCAGGGTGCTGCGGATCGTGCGCACCGCGATCCGCAGATCGGACTCACCGCCCGGGAACGTCAGGGCGAGCGAAAACGCGGCGTCGATCCCGGCGGCGAATCGCTCGGGGTCGATCCCCCCGAGATCGGCCGCCACGGCGAAACGCTCGAACGGAACCTCGAAGACCAGCCGGTGCCCCGAGTCGTCGCTCCGCGCGGTCCGCACCGCAGCGATCTCGGCGCCGGCGACCCGCGCGCGCACGGCG
>JBEAPQ010000348.1:0-15551 GCA_041164325.1 Planctomycetota bacterium
TCTCGGGCCTCGGGGGTCGGAGGCTGGCGGCAGGCCAGCTTGGGGCGGGACGCTCGGGTCGGGACTTCGCGATGCAGAAGTCCGCGGACGCGCCCGGACAATGTCGTCCCCACGCCTCTGCAGCGCAAGAGCGCCGCGGTCCCGGTCGCGGCCGGTCAGCCAGCCAGCCGAAGCTGCAGGCGCACCAGCGCGTCGCGATCGCGCCGACCCTCGACGCTCCGGAACGCTTCGTCGAAGCTCATCCACACGAATTCGCCGACCATGGGTCCGGGCTGGATCTCTGCGAGTTGCCCAGGAGACGCGGCTTCGTAGGCGAAGGGCCACTCGACCAGTCCGACGTCCCCGAACAGGTCCTTCGTCGGATCCGCCAGCTCGAGGAGCTGGGTGGGGCGCGCGAGCCCGGTCTCCTCGGTGACCTCACGGAGCACCGTGTCGATCAGGTGCTCCGCGTGGCCCACCGACCCGATGACGGGTCCCAGGGGCCACTCCGCGACCGGGCGATGGCGCAAGAGCAGGTAGCGGGCCTGGCGTTCCTGGATCTGGAACACGAACACCCGCACTCGGTGCTGCAACGCGAGCATGGCGACCTCCTCGACGTTGGGAGCCCGGGTTGGACTCCTCGATCGACTGGTCCTCCTATCGAGTGGGGTGTCCCCAGATTCCCTGCAGAAACCCGGGTCGGGCATCCCGATCCGGGACGCTCGGCAGCGCCTTGGCTCCCGGGACGCCCACAGACCGCGCGCTCCTGCCGCGCCCGCAGACCGGCGTCAGTGGCCGCCCGCGGCCTTCGCTTTGGGCTTGTCCTCGCCCTTCTTGGCAGCGTCCTTCTTGGCGGTGTCCCTCCCGTCTTCCGACCGGGGGGTCTGGAACGCCTGGGCCACGAAGCGCAGCGAGTGCGTCAGCGCCTCCTGCGTGAAGCCAGCACCCCACGAGTGCCCGCCTCCGGGAACGAGCCGCCACTGGTGGGCGATCTCGCGCGCCTCCAGGACCTCGTGCAGGTTCTCGTTGGTCAGGTGGAACCCGTAGCGGTCCTGGTCGCCGCAGTCGAAGTAGATGCGGAGGCCGTCGAGCTTCTCAGGGTCGATGCCGGTCGCCAACGCCAGCACGTTCTCGGCGCGGTACCGATCCTCGTCGAGGGGCTCACCGAAGACCGATGACAGGAGCTGCGAGCCCCGGCTCTGGAGCCAGGGGAACTCCTCCATCAGGCGGTCGGGATCGGGCGGGAGCACGGCGGCCGAGTGCACGGCGACCACGCCGAAGCGAGAGGGGTCCTTCAGCGCGATCTTCAGCGCGCCGTAGCCGCCCATGCTGACCCCGGTGATCGCACGCCCGGCGCGGTCGGTGCGGACCGGGTAGGTCGCGGAGACGTGCGCGAGCAGGTCCTTCGTGACCAGATCTTCGTAGGCGGCGTTCTCGACCGCCGCGTTGGTCCAGAAGGAGCTCCGGTCACCGTTCGCGCAGACGAGAACCAGTGGGGGCACCGTTCCCTCCCCGATCATCTGGTCGAGGACCGCAGCCCCGCCGCGGGACAGGAAGCGGTTGTGGTCCTCGAACATGCCGTGGAGCCAGATCACCAGCGGGTAGGTCTTCGCCGGCTCGTCGTCGTTGCTCCCGGCGGCTTCGAGCTCCTTCGGCAGGTAGACCCCGAACGCGGCCTTGCGGCCACCGAGCGCCTCACTCGTGAACGAAGCCTCCTGGTAGGTCAGGTGCTCCAACTTCGGCGGTGGTCCGGCAGTCCGGCCGCGCCGCTGGGCGGTGGCGTCCGCAGGCCAAGCCAGCAGGGGAACGAGGGCGAGGACGGCGCGGGAGAGTGTGACTCGCATGGCTTGGATCGGGCCCCGTGCTCCCGCGCGCCCAGGTGACGGGTGGCGGGTGGGGCAGGCGGCCGAAAGTCTAACGCCGCGATCGAGCCGCCGGGGAAGCCAACCCACCCAGGAGCGGTCGAGCCATCGGTCCCGGCGATGGAAGGAGGCGAGCCAGCAGCCGGCGGAGCCCCGGAGGCTGCGACCGAATCAGCCGGCAGCCTCTGTCTTGCTCGTCTGGCGGCCGCTCCGGGGCCGCAGGGAAGTGGGTGACGAGGCCTCGTCACGCCCTTCCACAGCCTGTGACGAAGTCAGTCGACAGGCTGCGAAGTGTTCGCTCGGCGACGGCTCTCGCCGTCGCGGAGAGGCGGTGACTCGAGAGAGCCCGAGCCCGTCACAGGTCGTTCGTGCTGACGGCGTTGGTCAGCTCGAGCTCGGCTCCGCCGATCAGCGTCTGGAAGTAGAGCGACCCGGTGTAGGTCGTGAACCCGTAGCCGAGGAGCGGCGACGGCACCGTGGCACGACCGGCTGCGTTGAGCACACCCACCGCCGCGACGTCCGGAAGGAACGGCATCAGCACGTGGAGTTCGCCGCCGAAGCCCGGCACCGAGAGCGGCGAAGCGAAGCCGAAGGGGGCGCCGCCGAGCACGAAGTAGGGCCGGTGCGCGCGGCCGCGACCTGCGTCGATGGCGAACGCGAGACCGAAGCCCGCCATGCGATCCGGATACATGCCAGAGCGCCCGCGGACGATCGTGCCGGCGCCGTTGATGACGGCAGCCGGAACCAGGGCGGGCCCATCCGTGGTCAGTCGCATCGCCAGCGTGACGTTGAGCGGGATCAGGCCGACGAAGGGCTCGACCGAGAAGCAGACGCGCGGGGCGTTCGGCTTGGCGGGAGCCGTCGCGTTGGGCGCGGCGAGGATCTTCACCTGGTCCGCCATCGAGCTTGTGAACGGGACCTGGACGCCGAAGTGGAAGGTCTGGTCCTTCGGGATTCCGTCGAACGGCGTGCCGAGCGCTGCCGTCACGCTGTAGCGGATGCTTTCGGCCTCGGCGGGCGGGAGCCGGAACGACAGCGAGAAGACGTCGGCGGTCGTCGCGGCCTGACGGACGACGAACGTCAGCAGCGGAGCGGTCGCGCCGTTGCCGTCTTCCATTTCGAAGCCGAAGCCGGTCATGCGCCCGAGAACGGTGTTGCCGACCTGAGTCTGGCAGACGCCGCGGAACGCCTCCGCGTCGACGCGCGTCAGCAGCGTGTTCGGCACGTTGGGCGACGTGCGGAACGCGACCTTCTCGACGTTGCTGGGGACCAGGGTGAACGGCGCATTCTGTGCGCAGAGCGAACCGCCGAGGAGGGCGATGAGGATGGAGATCGAGCGGGTGTGCATCTGTGTGCCTCTGTGGGACTTCAAGCCCTTCTGTCGCACCTCGGAACAGCGGGCAAGCAGTTGCGACTTCCCGGTGCGAATGACCCGATCCTAACGGACGCAGCGTTGCGCCGTCTTGCCCTCCCCCTGCGGAAGTTTGCGACAATCGCGAGCCACGATTGCGCTCGAGCGGGCGTTGATTTGCGTGGTAGCGCATCGGTCACTGCGTTGTCCCGTATCCGAGCCGTCGTATCGTGCCGCCGCTTGGACGAAGCCACCGAACGACTGCAGGCGCTGCTCGCGCCGTTGACCAACTACGAGCGGACGCGTCCGGACAAGCCGCGCTTCACGCTGGACACGATGCATGCCCTGCTCGCTCGCCTCGGCGGCGAAGCGCGCGGTCCGTGGCGCGCGGTGCAGGTCGGTGGTTCGAAGGGCAAGGGCACGACGTGCGCATACCTCGAGCGGATTGCACGTGCCGAAGGTCTGCGCACCGGCGTGTTCGCGTCGCCGCACGTCTCGACGATCCTCGAGCGTGTGCGGCTCGACGGTGCACTGATCGACGAGGAGCTGTTCACCGCGTGCTGTCGTCGGGTCCTCGAAGTTGCGGCGAACCTCGAACTCGCGCCGAGCTTCTTCGAAGTGACCACGGCTGCGGCCCTGCTGGCATTCCGCCGTCACGGCGCCGACATTGCGATCCTCGAGGTCGGACTCGGTGGCCGACTCGATGCGACGACCGCGGTGCCGGTGGACCTCGGCGTGCTGACCGGGGTCGAGCTCGAGCACACCGAACTGCTCGGCGACACCGTGGAGGCGATCGCCGCGGAGAAGGCGTTCGTGTTCCGGTCGGGCGGCGTCGGCCTCCACGCCTGCCGTCAGCCGGCGGCGCGGGTGGCGGAGGCGCACGCAGACCGCGTCGGCTGTCGTGTGCTCCGTGAGGGCGAGGACTTCCACGCGGTGCGACGCGCGGCTTCCGAGGACGGCTGCGTGGAGTTCGACATCGTGGCTCCCGGCGGAGAGGCGCATCGGATGCACGTGGCGGGTGATCCGCCCCAACACGAGGACCGCGCGGTCGCGTTGGCCACGGCGGCGTGGGTTCGCCTCTTCCCCGGCCATGGGCTCCCGACCCGAATCGAGCGGCCTGCCCTGCCGGGTCGCTTCGAGGTCTGCGAGATCGGCGAGCAGACGCTCGTGCTCGACGGCGCCCACACGGAGGACTCGGCGCGCTGCCTCGCGTCCGCGCTTCGTGCGCGATTCCCGGCGTGCGGCCGGGTGTTCCTGGTTGGCTTCGCCCGAGGCAAGCGCTGGCGAGAGGCCCTGGCGGCGCTGGTCGGTGAGGACGCGAACTTCCTCTGCGCCGAGGTTCCGGGCACCGCGAGCGAGGACCCGGGCGCCCTGGCGGACTGGCTGCGTGCGCAGGGCCGTCCGGCCCGCGTCCTCGGGCCGACCGAGGACCTCCGTGCGGAGCTCCTCGGGGCAGCCGCGGCCTGCGGGGCGGTGGCGGTCGTGACCGGGTCGTTCTACCTGGTCGGTGCGGTCCGTCCCTGATCGGGCTCGGGCGACGACGGTTCGTGCTCACGTTCCAGGCGTGATCTGCCGATGGATCGGGGCAGTGGGGTCGGCGTGCGTCGAGGCGCGCTCCGGCAGCCACCGCGCGACCGGCGTCGGTCGGTCCCGATCCGGGCGGTGTCGGTCGGCGGCCGACGCTGGTCGCGTGAGCCCCTGCCTCATCAGCCGGACCGCCGGCAAAGCGACCCAGAGATGCAGAACCAACCAACGGGTGAGGGATCGGGAGCCGGGGTCTCGTCAGCGATGGTCGAGGACGTGTTCCTGACGGACGCCTTCCTGATCAAGGGACGGCTGCAGGGCAAGTACCAGCGGCTCGCGCGGATGCTCGAGGACGGGGAACGGCAGTTCGTCACCGTCGAAGACGCCGTCATGGTGTCCCTGCGCTCCAACGACGTCGTCCGCACGCCGCGCGTCCAGGTCAACGTGCGGGAGATCATCCTCGCGCACGAACTCGTCGACATGGCCGGAGACGCTGCCTACCGGAACCTCGCGACCGACGACAAGAACGTCCGGATTCGGGCGTTCTACTCCGGCCACATCCAGCTGGAGGTCGCCGGACGGATCTCGCCGCGAGCCTACGAACCGACGCGCGGTCAGGGGCGCCGGTTCTTCGTCATGCAGGAGCCGGTCATCCGCGGTCTCGACCTGGAGTCGTCGGACGAGCTCCGGCTGCTCCGCGCGCTGCCCTACGCGATCATCCAGAAGGAGCGGCTCAGCTACCTCTACGACTTCAGCTGATCGCCCGGGACGAGGCTGTGGGACAGGCGGGAGCCGGCGAGTAGATTCGCCGGCTTCGTTCGTTACCGCCCGACCCCAACATGCCGCGCCGACAGCCTGCCGAGTGGGAGCCCCACGCCGCCGTGGTCACCGCCTGGCCGTCTGCGGCCGATCTCTGGGAAGAGAATCTGGAGCCGGCGCGTGCCGAGGTCGCCGACCTCGTGCGCGCGATCCGCGACGGAGGACGCGGGGAGCAGGTGATCCTGCTGGTCGCGGGTGACGAGGCGGCCGACTCGGCTCGGGCGGCCAACCTCGGCCCCGGCGTCGAGGTCGTGCCGATGCCGTTCGGAGACATCTGGCTCCGGGACACGGGGCCGCTCGTCGTGGCCGACGAGGCGGGACGTTCCGGCGCGGTGGCCTTCCGGTTCAACGGCTGGGGCGGCAAGTACATCCTCGAACACGATGCCGAGGTCGCCGCGCGCGTCGCGGCGCGGCTCGAGCTTCCCTTGGAACAGGCCGACTGGGTCCTCGAAGGCGGGGCGATCGACGTGGACGGCACGGGTTCCGCCTTGACCACCGAGGAGTGCCTGCTGAACGAGAACCGCAACCCAGGTCTGACCCGCGAAGACGTCGAGGCTCGTCTCGCCCGGGACCTCGGCCTGGAGCGGGTCGTCTGGCTCGGCCGGGGACTCCAGAACGACCACACCGACGGCCACGTCGACAACCTCGCGCGCTTCGTCGCGCCGGGACGCGTCGTGGTCCCACAGGCCTCGGAGGCCGAGGACCCGAACACCGCGGCGTACGACGACGCGGCGGCGCGTGCCGCGGCCGCCGGGCTCGAGATCGTGCGGATCCCGTCCCCGGGCCGGGTCGAGCGTGACGGGGACGTCGTGCCGGCGAGCTACATGAACTTCTACATCGCGAACACGACGGTGGTCGTGCCCCAGTATGCGACGCCGCACGATGCCGGGGCCGTCGCAGCCCTCGGCGCGCTGTTCCCCGGTCGGCGTGCGGTCGGCGTGTCGTCGAGGAGCCTGCTGACCGGTGGCGGTTCGTTCCACTGCATCACCCAACAGATCCCCCAGGTCGCTCCGTCGAGCGCCGCTGCGGGAGGAGCCGATTCATGACCAGGGTCACCGTGGCTGCGCTGCAGCTGGCCTTCACCGACGACGTCGAGCAGAACATCGCGGCCGTCACCGAGCTCGTGCGCGAAGCCGCGAGCCGCGGAGCGCAGATCGTGCTCCCACCCGAGCTGTTCGAAGGGCACTACTTCTGCCAGGTCGAGGACGAGGGGCGGTTCGCGCGCGCCCAACCGGTCGGTGAGCACCCCGCGGTGCGCGCGATGCAGCGTCTCGCCGCCGAACTGCGGGTGACGATCCCGACGAGCTTCTTCGAGCTCGACGGACCGCACCACTACAACAGCCTCGCGATGATCGGGCCGGACGGCGCGGTCCAGGGCGTCTACCGGAAGAGCCACATCCCGGACGGGCCCGGCTACGAGGAGAAGTTCTACTTCCGGCCCGGGAACACCGGCTTCCGGACGTGGGACACGCCGGCTGCGCGCGTCGGGGTCGGCATCTGCTGGGACCAGTGGTATCCCGAGACGGCCCGCATCCTGATGCTGCAGGGCGCCGAGGTCCTGTTCTTCCCGACGGCGATCGGCAACGAGCCGCACGACCCGTCGCTCGACACGAGCCGGATGTGGCGCCGCGCGATGATCGGACACGCGGTTTCGAACGTCGTGCCCGTCGTCGCCGCGAACCGGATCGGCACCGAGAACGGTCAGACGTTCTACGGGCACAGCTTCCTGGCCGACGAGCGCGGCGACTTGATCGCCGAGTTCGGCGCGGACGAGACCGGGGTCCTGGTCGGCGCGTTCGATCTCGAGGTCGTGCGGCGGCACCGCGCGGCGTTCGGATTCTTCCGGGATCGGCGGCCGGACCTCTACGGCCGGATCAGCCAGGACGTCTGACGACCGTCAGTCAGGCGGGGGTGGGCCACGTCAGCCAGACGTAGGCCCAGGACCCGAACCCGAGCAGCAGGGCCAGGCGGATGAGTCGGCCGTAGGGTTTGGTCGCCAGCTCGCCGACCAGGCTCGTGCGGCAGACGAGGCTACGCGCGGCGAGCCACGCCGCGTAGAGGCCGAGGCCCGCGAGGAACGCGCCGAACGGCTGCGTCGCAACCGCGCGGATCGGGTCGAGGTGGACGAGGTGCGTGGCGGCCGTCGTCACGCCGCAGGTCGGGCAGGGCGCGTCGTAGAGGATCGGCCACGAGCAAGGCGCCATGCCGAGCTGCTCGTGCGTGCCGTGTCCGCGGCCGTCCGGAGCGACCCGGCCGAGCACGACGACGAAGAAGGCGGCCAAGCCCACGAGCGTGATCGCGAGCAGCCGATCGACGAAGGCGCCGGCGGGTGAGTCCTGGACCGGCAATCTCAACGACGGGCTCCGAGGTCGCGCAAGAACTCGAGGAAGGCCGAGCGCGCGCCGGTCCACAGGCTGTCGCCGTCCCCGAGGAGGATGGCGTGCTGGTTGATGTCCCGGAGTGCGAGCACGTCGCGGATCGCCTGCGCCCGATCCGTGAGCTTGGCGTCGGGGAGCAGCATCAGCTGCCCGGAAACGTGGCTCCTCACGATGTCGCCGAAGACCAGCGCACGCAGCGGTTCGAGGTAGAGAACGGCCTCGGCGGCCGTCTTGCCGCCGTGGACCCAGCGGACGTCGATCTCGTCCCCGAGGCCGTCGGGCAGGTCGGACCGGCCTTCGTAGAACACGTCGACAGCGGCTGCCCGGTCTCCGAGTGCCTCGCGGTCCGCGGCCGGCGCCAGGACGCGCGCGCCGAGCGCTCCCGCGAGTGCGGACGTATCCCGCCAGTGGTCTGCGTTGGTCACCAGGATGTTG
Source organism: Planctomycetota bacterium (assembly GCA_041164325.1). GTDB lineage: Bacteria > Planctomycetota > UBA1135 > UBA1135 > UBA2386 > JAQCBR01. The sequence goes on from JBEAPQ010000348.1 coordinate 8,349, forward strand.
CGTGCGCCGCCGCGCTCGGCGACGAACTGCCGCTGCGCGTCGGACATCGGCAGCGGGTCGATCAGCACCCCGCCGCCGGATCGAGCCCAGAAGAACGACGAGAAGTCGATGCGGCGGTCGGGCTGCCAGGCGCTGTAGGCGTGGAGCCCGTCGAGCAGGGTGTCCTTCATGCGGTATCGAGGGTAGCCGGTGCGGCATCCCGGTCCATCGGCGGTCGGATCGGGCCGGTCTCCCGTCTAGGATCGGCCCCCCGTGGATTCGACCCCGCTTCCTCCGCAGCCGTCCTGGGCCGTCCCGATCGCATTCGGTGCCCTGTTCACGTTCGTCCTGCAGGCGCTGATCGCGGTCGGTCAGGCCGTGCCGGTGGTTCAGTTCGCAGCGTGCTGTTGCTGTGCGGTCGGGTTCGTGCCTTCAGGCTTCGTGCCCGCGTTCCTGGCCGCGCGTCGGGACCCGCACCTGACGGCGGGGCAGGGCTTCGCGGTGTCGTTCATCGCGGTCGGGATCGGGACGATCGCCTGGGCCGTGATCGGTGCGCTGTCGGTGTCGAGCCAGGACCCGCAGCTGATCCGCGACGCGGTGATGGCCACGCAGGAAGGTCTGCCTGCCGATCAGCGATTGGAGGAGGAAGAGCTCGACGCGCTCACCGACTTCCTGAGGGCCGTGCTGCCGTTCGTGCCTGCGGTCCAGGCTGCGGTCACCACGGTGTTCGCTGGGATCGCCGGGATGCTGAGCGTCGGTTTCGCGAAGCGGCGCTGACGCGCGCTCCCGGCTACCAGTCCCGCGTCTCCGCGAGCTCGTCGAAGACCGCGCGGAAGGATGCGTAGCGGCTCTCGTGGATCGTTCCGTCGGCCACTGCTTCGAGCACCGCGCAGCTGGGTTCGTGGCGGTGCGTGCAGTCGTTGAAACCGCAGCGCCGCGCCGGATCGATGAACTCGCGGAACCAGAACGTGAGCTCGTGCGGGCTGACGCCGTACAGCGTGAAGTTGCGGATTCCCGGCGTGTCGAGGACGTGCCCGCCGCCCGGCAGCGGGATCAGCTCCGTGTGCGACGTCGTGTGCTTGCCCTGGCGGATGCGGTTCATGCTGCCGATCCGCAGGCCCGCGTCCGGGATCAGGTGGTTGATCAGCGAGGACTTGCCGACGCCGGACAGGCCGGTCAGGACGGTGACGTTCTCGTGCAGCAGCCGAGCGAGGGCCTCGAGGGCGTCCGGCGTCTCCCGTCCGGGCTGGATCGACGTCGCGAAGACCTCGTAGCCGAGGCCCCGGTACAGGTCGACCCAGGTCTCCGCGGTCCGCCGCTTGTCGCGGTCCAGCTTGGTGAGCGCGAGCGCCACGCGCAGGTCCTGGCGCTCGCAGGATGCGAGGATGCGGTCGATCAAGAGCGGCTGGAGTGGCGGCTCGGCGAGGGCCGCGACGATCAGCACGACCGAGACGTTGGCGGCCAGCACCTGCTCGCGGTCCTCGTCGCCCTTCGCGCGTCTCGCGAGCTTGCTGGTTCGAGGCAGCACTTCCTCGATCGCGGTGGCTCCCTCTCCGTCGGTGCCCAGAAGGACCCGGTCCCCGACGGCGACCGGGTTCTTCGACGACCCGCGCTCCTCGAAGAGGCGGCCTCGGAGCGGTAGCGTCACGCGCTGCCCGTCGACGTCGACGTGGCAGACCTTCGCGTCGACGCGCAGCACGAGGCCCTTGGTTCCAGAGTCGGACATGGATGCGGGGAGCGGGCGGGGGCCGGTGGGGCGGCTCGCGCCGAGTCCGACCGGGGTGCTGCATCTGGGCAACGCGCGGACCTTCCTGTGGACGTGGTTGGACGTCCGGGCCCGGCGCGGAACTCTACTGCTCCGCATCGAGGACATCGACGGGCCGCGTGTGCGCACGGAGGCGATCGACCAGACGCTCGAGGATCTCTGCTGGCTCGGCCTCGACTGGGATGGGCCGGTGACGCGCCAGTCGGAACGGCTCGCGACCTACGAAGAACACGTGGATGCGCTGCTCGAAGTGGGTCTGGCCTACCCCTGCGTCTGCACGCGCAAGGAAGTCGAGGACGCGAGCTCCGCACCGCACGAGGAGTGGATGGACAGTGCGCCCTACCCGGGAACCTGCCGCGGGCGATTCGCGACATGCGCCGAGGCCATGGCGGCGACAGGCCGCGAGCCGGCCGTCCGATTCCGGGTCGATGTGGATGAGGTGCCCTTCGACGACCGGTTCCGCGGCACGGAGCCGGGGCGGATCGCCGGGGACTTCGTGATCCAGAAGCGCGATCGCGGTCCCGCCTACCAGCTTGCGGTGGTCGTCGACGATCACCTGCAGGGGGTTACCGAGGTGGTACGCGGGGATGACCTTGTCGCGTCGACGCCGCGCCAGATCTTGCTCTACCGCGCGCTCGGCTGGGTTCCGCCCCGCTTCGCGCACGTGCCGCTGGTCGTCGGTCCGGACGGGCGACGGCTCGCCAAGCGGCACGGCGACACGTCGCTGCGAACGCTGCGGGAGCGGGGCTTCTCGGCAGCGGACGTGGTCGGTGCGTTCGCGGTGGATGCTGGCCTCGTCGAGCCGGGCACCCGCATCGACGCACGAGAGCTCGTCGCGGAGTTCCGGCTGGAGCGCGTGCCGGAAGGGCGGATGGTCACGACCGAGGCCGACTGGCTGGAGCCACCGGGTCCTGGTGCGCCTGGAACTGCGCCGTGACGAAGACGGACTGCAGGAAGAGTCCGCACAGCACCGTGGGCAGCGCGAAGAGCATCCCCCCGACCCACATGCCCATGATCGGGATCTGGTCGTAGCTGACCGTCCCGCCCTCGACGAGGACGCGCGCGCCGAAGTCGAAGGGGCTCTGGATCGAGACTCCGAATCTCCCGTCGATCGGTTGGCTGCCGTCGACGTGTTGGGCCACCGAGCCGATCTCCGAGGCCAACCAAGCGAGAACGACGACCGCCTGGATCTCCAGCAGGGCCAGCCCGCCGTGTCGGAACAGGTGGCGGAGTCCGGTCGACACGGCCCGCGCCAGCGCGCGGTCGGGTCGTCCTGGATGGGCGGCCGAGCTCCCGAAGACCGGTGCGAGCACGGCGGACGGAACGAGCAGCAGGGGCAGTGCGACCGGCGCGAAATCTGCGCCGTGGAACAGGAAGGCCGCGCAGAGCGCGATGCCGGCCCGTGCGAGGAAGATCGCCAAGAAGTGGCTCCGCACGCCCCGGACCAGCGCCGTGCCGGTCGGCTTGTGCCCCGCGCGTAGGGCCGCGAGGAGCCCGACGTGTCCTGCCAGGGCCGCAGCGACGACGATCAGCACCAGCCACGGTGCCAAGATCGACTCCAGGCCCCCCTGGAACGCGCGGGTCCCGAGGTTCCGGAACGGGTTCTCGGTCCGGAACGCAGGCTCGCTCCAGAGCACGGCGAGGATCAGGGAACTCACGACGACCGGCACCAGGAGTCCGGGCGCTCCCGTCGTCGTCTGCAGCGCCTGCCGCATCCGGCGCGTTCGGGTGAACAGCCACACCACGCCGATTCCGATCGCGACCTGGAGCGCGTAGGCAACGATCCAGCCGATGGGCAGGAGGAGATGTGACTGGCTTTCCACGGTGGGACGGCGCTACGCGGCGGTGATCCGGATATTCGCGTTCCGGTCATCCTTGCGGTTCGGGAGGGCAGGGCGGATCTTCTCGCCCCTCCATGCCGCGATCCACCGAAGTCACCTCCCCGAAGAATCCCGTCGTCCACCGTTTCCGCGATGCCGCGGCTGGGGACATCCCGGGGGAGGTGGTCCTCGACGGAAACCGGCTCGTCGAGGAGGCGCTCGACGCCAAGCTCGACGTCCTCGCCGCCGCCTGGTCCCCCAAGCTGCTCCAGGCCAAGAACGGCCATGAGCTCAAGCGCCGGCTCGAGCAGCGGGCGGACGAGGTCTTCCAAGCGACCGACCAGGTGCTCGCACGGATGTCGTCGCTGACGACCCACCAGGGCGTCCTCGTGCTGGTGCGTGAGCCGATCGCCCGCGACGAGGATCTGCTCGGTGCCGATCCGTCGAAGGCCCTGATCGTCGCGGCGACCGGCGTCCGCGATCCCGGCAACCTGGGTGCGATGGTCCGGGCGACCGAGGCCGCGGGTGGCACGGGTTTCATCGCCCAAACCGGCGGGGCGGACCCGTTCCGTGACAAGGCTGTTCGCGGTTCGGCGGGCAGCGTGCTCCGCGTGCCGATCCGGACGCGCTTCGACGACGAACAGATGCTGGCGTTCGCGCGGCAGCACGGACTGCAGGTGCTCTGTGCGGATCATCGCGCCGAGACCGAGTACCTCGACGCCGACTGGACGAAGCCGACGCTGATCGCGCTCGGCAACGAAGGCTCTGGTGTGCCCGACGCGATCAGAGCTGGTGCAGACCTTGCGGTCCGCATCCCGATCGCCGACACGATCGAGAGCCTGAACGTCGCAGTGACGACCGGCATCCTGCTGTTCGAGGCGCGGAGACAGCGTCGGTGAGCCTGTTCGAGGAGCCGTCGGCGCCGAGCTCGGCAGGGGACACGCGTCCGCTGGCGGAGCGGATGCGGCCGCGGACCCTCGAGGAGTTCCTCGGTCAGGAACAGGTGATCGGCGAGGGGCGCGACCTGCGGGCTGCGCTCGCCGAGGGGCAGACCGGTTCGCTCTTGCTGTTCGGACCGCCCGGCTGTGGCAAGACCACGCTGGCGCGGCTGATCGCGGACGCGTCGGATCTTCGCTTCGAGCCGTTCTCGGCGGTGCTGTCGGGCGTCAAGGAAGTCCGGGAAGCGATCCACCGCGCCGAGATCGCGCGCTCCCAGGGCGGCGGCGCGACGCTGCTCTTCGTCGACGAGATCCACCGCTTCAACCGCGCGCAGCAGGACGCGTTCCTGCCGCACGTCGAGAACGGACTCTGTGTCCTGGTCGGGGCGACGACCGAGAACCCGGCGTTCTCGGTCAACTCGGCGCTGCTGTCGCGGTGCAGGGTCGTGCCGCTGCGTGCGCTCGACGACGCGGCGATCGCCGCGGTGGTCCGCCGCGCGCTCGCGGACACCGAGCGTGGCATCGGCACCCTGCGGCTCGAGATCACCGACGCCGCGCTCGAGCGGCTCTGCCTGTTCGCGAACGGGGATGCGCGGCGTGCGCTGACGGTGCTCGAAGCGGCGGCACGGATCGCACTCCGCAGCGGGGAGACGATCGACGTCGAACAGCTGGCCGAGGCCGCCCAGCATCGGGCGCTCGCGCACGACAAGTCGGGCGACCACCACTTCGATCTGCTGAGCGCGTTCCACAAGAGCCTCCGCAACTCGGACACGGACGCGGCGGTCTACTGGCTTGCGCGGTTCCTCGAGGCGGGGGCTGACGCGACCCAGGCGGCACGGCGGATGGTGGCGATGGCCGCCGAGGACATCGGGCTCGCCGACCCGATGGCGCTGCAGATCGCGACGAGCGCGATGCTCGCGTTCGAGCGGATGGGCATGCCGGAGGGGCGGCTGCCACTCGCCCAGGCGGCGATCTACCTCGCATCTGCCCCGAAGAGCCGCGGCGTGGCGTCGGCGGTCGACGCCGCGCTCGCCGAGGTGCGCACCGGACGCCAGCACGAGATCCCGCTGCATCTGCGCAACGCGCCGACCCGCCTCGCGAAGGAGCTCGGCCACGGGCAGGAATACCGCTACGCGCCGGACGAGCCGGGGCACGTCGCCGACATGGACTGCCTGCCCGACGCCTTGGTCGGGCGGCGGTTCTACGCACCCGGCGAGTGGGGCTTCGAGCCGAAGGTCCGCGAGCGCCTCGACGACATCGTGCGCCGTCGCCGACAGGGCTGAGCGTGGAGCGGCTGCGGGTCGGCGTCTCTGGTTGGAGCTACGACGATTGGCGGGGCATCGTCTACCCGCGCGGATGTCGGGACACGCTGCGTGCAGTCGCCCGGTGCGTCGACTTCCTGGAGATCAACACGACCTTCTACCGGACTCCGCGGCGCGAGGTCGTCGCTGCTTGGGTCGAACGGACCGCAGACCTGGGCACGCGGTTCACGGCCAAGCTCCCGCAGGAACTGACCCACGGAGCGGCCGCGGCGCCGGAATGTGCGGCGGCGTTCGCCAACGCGATGGAGCCGCTGCTCGAGTCGGGTCGGCTCGACGCGCTGCTCGCGCAGTTCTCGTTCCGGCTGGAGGCCGAACCCGGTGCGTTCGAGCGATTGGCGGACATCGCGCGCGCGTTCGGGCCGCTCGGACCGCCGCGCCTCGTGGAGGTCCGACACCGCTCGTGGCGGAGTACCGACGCGCAGGCGCGTCTCGTGGAGCTCGGTCTGACGCCGATCCACCTCGACTACGCCGACATGGCGCAGGGGTTCGCCGGGCCGCAGGTGGACCATCCGGGCGTCCCGGGCGCGCCCGTCTATCTGCGCTGCCACGGCCGCAACGCGGCGGCGTGGTTCGATGCGGAAGCCGGCCGCGACGCGACCTACGACTGGCTCTACTCCGCCGGCGAGGTCGACGGCATGACCCGCCGGCTGCGCGCGCTGGCCGAGGCATCGGCCGGCCGGACCCAGATGGCGGCAGCCAACAACCACTTCCAGGGCCAGGCGATGGTGCTCGCCCTGACTCTGCGGGCGCGGTCGCTCGGGCGGAGGGTCGACGTGCCGGACGGTCTGCTGGCGCGCTACCCGGCTCTGCAGGAGATCGCGCGGCACGCGCAGGGCGGTCTGTTCTGAGACTCTGGGAAGCGAAGCGCAGGCCAGCGATCGGGTAACGTCCGCCGCCGTGTCGACGCTGTGGACAGGGCTCTGGCTGCTCGCCGTCGTCGGGGTGACCCTCGGCCGCGCGGTTTCCGGAGACTTCGTCTACGACGATCTCATCCTCGTCGCGGACAACCCCGCTCTCGCCGATCCCTCGGACCTCGTCGGCCTTGCCACGCGGCCGCTGTACGGCGTGGAGCAGGGCTACTGGCGTCCCCTGACCGCGATGGTCCTGGCGTGGGGGAAGGCGCTCGGTGGGGCGCCGCTCCTGCATGCGATCGCGCTCGTCCTGCACGCTTTCGTGGCGTTCGAGGTGGCCATGCTCGGGCGAGACCTGGGGTTGGGACCGCGCGTGGCTGCGGCGTGGGCCACCCTGTTCGCGGTGCATCCCGCGGTGGTCGAGCCGGCGGCCTGGATCGCCGCGATCAATGATCCCCTGTCGGTTGCGGCGGCACTCCTTGCGCTGCGCGCGCACCTGGGCTGGCGCAGACAGGGTGCGGCGGGTGT
>JBEAPQ010000349.1:0-21508 GCA_041164325.1 Planctomycetota bacterium
GATGTGCGTCCCGAGCTTCCGGCCACACTCCTGCAGCGCGAGCTTCAGCTCCTTGATGATCTCGTCGTAGTGCGCGATCGCCTCCTTCGACTCGGAGGTGAACGGCACCCAGACCGATGCCATGTGGACGAAGACCACCATCGGCCCGACCGGGAGGCCGCCCCGCGGCTGCTGCATCCCGTAGCCGCGCCAGTTGGTCTGGATGACAGCCTTGGTGACCGCGCACGCCGATTGCTGGAACAGCAGCGGCACCCGGTTCGCGTAGCGGATCAGGCGCGCGGGTTGATCGGCCTCCGCCAGCAGGTCCTCCTCGGCGAGCTTCTTCCGCCGCTTCTTCTTCTCGGCGTCCTCGAAGATCTTGCCCGAATCGGAGACATCCAGCGTGTCGCCCGGACGGCCGTAGGCGATGCCGACCTCGACCTGGAACGGGTGGCCTCGGTAGACGACCGGAGACCGCGTCGTCGCCGTGTAGAAGTCCGCCTCGACCTCTTTCCGGAGCCCTGCGAGGATGCCGTCCTCGCCGATCGGAGCGATGCACGACGTCGGCGGCGCCATGATCTTGGTCGCGTCGATCGCCTTCTTCAGGGCCAGGGCCTGCTCGCGGGCGATGCGCTTCGGGTGCGCGCGCTCGCTGATCTTCGCCTTGTCGCAGATCTCATGGGCGACCTTCGGGCCGACGCGCGAGAAGTCCCGCTGGAGGAAGAGGTGCACCCACTTCTCGCTCGTCTCCTGCAGCATCTTCTGCAGGATGCCGAGCTCGACGCCGTGGGGGTGCGGCTTGATCTCGTCGGTCTCCTTCGGCAGCTCCTTCGTCGCGGCCTCGTAGACGATGGCCTCGTTCTCGGGGTCGCGGAAGCTGATCTTCGCGTGCGGGTTGGCAACGGCGACCAGCTTCAGGAACTCGCCGACGCTCCTCTGGCCGCGGCGGAACTCGCCCTCCAGGTCGATCTCGACGCGTGTGCCCTGGCCCTTCTCCCACTCGACCTCCTCGTCGACGGCGACCGGGTTGTTCTTCGACGTGTCGATCCGGATCGTGAACTTGTGGGGCTTCGCCCGGCGGCTCGTGCGGCTCCAGACGCGGATCGGTTGGCCGGTCGTCAGCTGGCCGTACATGCCTGCTGCCGAAATGCCGATGCCCTGCTGGCCGCGGCTCTGGCGGAGCCGGTGGAACTTCGAGCCGTAGAGCAGCTTGCCGAAGATGTTCGGGACCTGGGCCTTCACGATGCCGGGGCCGTTGTCCTCGATCGCGACCGTGAAGTGGTTGTCGTGCCCCTCGACCTTCGTGATCTCGACGAGGATCTCGGGAAGGATGCGCGCCTCTTCGCACGCATCGAGGCTGTTGTCGACGGCCTCCTTGACCGCGGTCAGGAGGGCCTTCCGAGGGCTGTCGAAGCCGAGCAGGTGCCGGTTCTTCGTGAAGAACTCCGACACCGAGATCTCGCGCTGGCGCTTGGCCATCTGCTCGGCCGTCGCCCCGGTGCTGCGCGCCTTCTTCTGCGCGGCTCCGGTGGGCTTCTCCGCCGTGCTGCCGTCGTCGTCGAACAGACCCGGCTGGGTCGACTCGTCTTTCATCACGCCTCCCGAACGGAATGGCTGGCCGGGGAGATGAGTCTCCGCAGACCACGCCGCATCCGATGTTGCATCTGTCCGGAGGGTGCTCGCGCACCTCCCGGATCGATCGTTGACCCGTGCCCGCCGCCCGGAGGGCCGGACCCCGGACAGCCGGTCCGGGGACGGCGGATGCTAGTCGGACCCCTGGTCCGACGCACGTCTCGGTGCCGGTGAGACGTGGGGAAGCCCCACGAAGCGGGGAGCGCAGTCTGGCTCGGTCAGTCCGAGTGCCCGGGCTTCGTCGGCGAAGCGCGCGAGCCCCTCGTGCTCCGCGGGACCGACGTCGTAGTGCACGCCGCCTTCCTCGGACGTCCGGGGGAGCGAGCGGGCGGTCTCCCGCGCGCGGGTCAGGATGGCCGCCAACGCGTCGGCGTCGACCCCCGGCCGGATCAACCAGAGCGCGAAGACGAACGGCAGGCCCGTCCAGTCCAGCCAGGCCGCGCCGAGATCGATCGGTTCCCGCTCCCCCGGATCGGCGTGGAGCCCGTCGTCCCCGATCAGCAGCACGAGGTCGTGGGGCAGCGCATCCGGCGTGCGGGTCGAGCGCACGCGTTCGAATGCGACCCCGGACTCCGCTCGGAGTGGGCCGCGGAGCAGCGCTCGGAGCAGCGCGACCGAGCTCTCGCTCTCATGGGTCAGGCCGACGCTGCGGATCGGACGGCCGCGGCGACGGAACGCGCGGACGCTCTGCACGGCGCCGTGGCAGCAGATGCCGACCCCGTCGACGGCGGCGTAGCCTGGACGGCGGAATCCCTCGATCGACGACACGAGAGCGGCGTCGATCGCGCCCGCGCGGAGCGAGGGGATCAGATCGGTCGGAACGGCTCGCACGAGCTCGACCGTTGGCTCGCCGTCGAGACCGTGGAGGAGCGGCGCACCGACACCGAACGGGACGCCGCCGATGCGGAAGCGCTGCGGAGGTCTTTCCAAGGGGCCCCGGACTCTAGCGCGCCCACCCGGCGCGGTGCGAGCGGTGGTGCCAGGACTCCGATCGAGCGCGGGCGCATCGACGGAGCCAGCGCGCTAGACTCGGACGCCGTGCCGAGCATCAACGAGCCGTCGCGCACGCAGGAGGGCCGCGGTCAGGGCGGGCGGGTTCCGTCCTCCGTCCGTTGGCTGGCTGCCGTGGGCATCCTCTGGGCGGTGGTCCAGGGAGGCCTCGCCCTCGTGCGGCTCTACGTCGACTCCCGCATCGAGGGGCGCGTGGGGGAGCCGTCGGTCGACTTCGTCGTCGACGATACCGAGGGCAGGACGTGGCGGCTCGCTGACCTGCGTGGGCGGACCGTGGTCCTGAACTTCTTCCGGTCCCGCTGCGTCGGCTGCCTGGCCGAGCGGGACGCGGTGCGGGCCCTCGCGGATCGGATCGATCCACAGCGCGCGATCCTGCTCGGGGTCCTCGTCGACCGTGTCCAGGGATTCGATGCCGCAACGACCGAGGCGACGCTCGCGCGGATGGGATACACGCACCCCATCCTCGTGGCCGACCACGCGTTCGCCGATGCGTTCCACGGGGCGGGTTGGTCCCACGTCACGCCGGTGACCTACGTGCTCGATGGCCAGGGTCGGATCACGGCCTCGCTGCGCGGGCACCAGGAACTGGACGCTCTGCTCGCAGCGTTGCCCGCGGACGCCGTGCAGCCCGGGAGCGGGGACGAGCGGTGACGCGCCCCGCGAGGAGAGGGCTCCTCCTGCTGCTCTGCGTCGGATGGGCGCTCATCCCGGGCTGCGGAGCAGGAGTCATCAGCGCGGGGCTGTTCGGGTCGCGCGACCGGACCGATCCCGACCCCGAGCCGACGATCACGCTCTCCCAGGGCATCGGGCCGCTGTCGATCGACGCCGACGAGTTCTACGTCCGGCGTGCCATCCTGCGGAACGCTTCGATCTCGGCGACCGCCGAGTTCGAGGTCTCGCTCGAGGCCGACGTCGGGGGAACACGCCTCGAAGAGGTGCAGACGCTCCTCCTGGTCGAACGGACCGAGACCGAAGTGTCGGTCGGCTTCGCGCTGAAGACGACCGCGATCCGCGCTGCGGTCAGCGACCCGACGGCGACGGACGTCCCGGCGGTCCTCGTGGTCCGCGTCGAGGACGGCGCCTCGACCTTCCGCGCGCCGTTCCTGCTGCTGCGTCAGCCGCGCGCAACGCTCGTTCCCAATGATCCCGGCCGCGGCATCAGCGTCGTGTCGGTGCTCGGGGACGAACTGGTGCTCGGCGTCACCGGCCTGCCGACGCGCGACCCGCGCGACCTGACGGTCGAGGTCGTGACGGGGGACCCGAATCCGCCGGACGGGCAGCCCGGGTTCCTGCTCCGCCGGGCATCGAACCTGCGGACCGAGGCAGACCCCGTCGATCCGACGCGGACCGTGCTGCGCTGCACCGTGCCGTCCTCGTCGGTTCCGACGCAGGCACTCGCGCGCGTCGCGCACGTCACCGCCGGCCGGTCGACGATCCTCACCGACGTCTACTACCGACCCGAACTCACGGCCGTGGCGGCGCGGCGGGGCTCGGTGGACGGCGGCGAGCTGGTCAGTCTCACCGGCCAGGGCATCGTGCCGTTCGCGCTGACGCAGGTCCCTCCCCAGCCGTCCTTCGGCAGCGTCCAGGTGTTCGTCGCGAAGGGTGGGCAGGAGATCGCGATCGCGCAGTCGGAGTTCCGCCCGTCGCTCTCCTCCCCGAACAGCCTCGTCTTCGTGACGCCGCCCTCGCCGGACGGGCGCCCCGGCCCCGCGACGGTGCGGCTCCGCGTCCTGCTGCCCGTGCCGATCGACGTGCAGCGCGACGGGCTGTTCGCCTACGGGGCCGCGGAGACGGAACTCGGTCCGCGCGGCATCCGACTCGACCCGGAAGACGCGGCCGTCGGTTTCGGAGCGCGGGCTTCCGGCGCTGCGGGGAACGTTCCGCTCGACGCGGCGGTGGTCGCTCCGGATCCGAGTGGGGTGCCGGTGGTCCGGTTCCTGGAAGCGCGCGGCAACGGGATGTTCTCGCCGCTCGGACAGCGCGTGCGTGCCGGAGATCGGGCCGACCTCGACCAGCGGGAACCGCTCGACCTCGTCTTCGGCGGCTTCGGCGCTGATGCGTGGAGCGACGTCCTGGTCGTCAACCGCGGCTCGTTCCGGTCGGCCCACGTCGTGCTCCGAGGGCAGGCGGAACCGAGTCAGCCGCTCCGGAGCGGGGTCACCGCGTTCCGGACCCAGCCGACGCCGGCATGGTCGCACGTCGGTCGGTTCGGGGCGGATGCGATCGACGATGTCCTCGTCGTGGGCGCCGATGATCCGAGGCTGCAGTCCGAGTACGCGATCGTCGATGCGGCAGGGTCGTTCGCGAGCCGGCGCCTGTTCTCGCAGGGCATTCCGCCGATCGAGGCCTCGGCCATCGCCGATGTCGACGGCGATGGGGCGACCGACCTCTTGTTCGCAGCGGGCGGTCCCGCCGGCTACGTGCGCGTCCTCTTCGGAGAGCCGACGCCTGACTTCAGCGACCGTCGGATCATCGACGTGTCGGGAGTCGCTGCACTGCGTGATGCCAGGGTCGTCGGAGTGCACGCTGCGGGCACGGGTCCGGACCGCTCGATCGTCCTCGTGACCGACGGCACGAGCGGGTCGGAACCGGTCTTGGTGCACCTCTCACCCTCCGCCCCCCGGAGCTACGGGGCATCCACGGCGGTCGTCGTCGGTCTCGGTGCGGGCGGCGGTGCCGTGACGCGGACCCTCGCGACCGATCTCGACGGGGATGGCGTGGATGAGCTCCTGCTGGCGCGTTCCGCTGCAGCGCTTCTGCTCTACGCATGGTCCTCGGACCGATTCATCCCGGCGCCCGGGGGGATCGGGCTCGACGCAGGACGCACCGGCGTGGTGACGGATCTCGAGGCCGGGCCTTCGATCGCTGCGGACGGTCGTCGCGCCGTGTTCGTCGTCCATGACCAGCCGGTCGGGGCCGGTCTCGAGCCCCGTATCTCGACGCTCTTGGTCGACTCGGGGCCCTCGCTCGCCGATCCGCGCGCCGAGACCGTGCTGCAGGACGCGCCGCGCGCCCTCTTGGTCGGGACGTTCGCAGCCGGCGGCGGGGTGCGGGGAGAGCTCTTGGTCGCGTTTCCGGGACGGCTGGAACTCTTCGCGAACGACGGCCTCGGGCAGCACGAGTTCCGGGCGGTCGTGGGCGCGCAGGGCCTCGTCAGTGCGACGCTCGGAGGGCTGTGGGCGGGCCCGACGGGGGCTCCGACCGGCGCGGTGTTCCTGCTCGAGGATGGACGGGTCGGCGTGCTGGGTGCGGACGGCGGGCTGCAGTTCTCGACGGGAGGACTCTTCGAAGGGGCCGGGACCCTGGCGACGGGCTCGCGGATTGCCGTCGGCGACGTCGACGGCGACGGCCGGGACGACGTCGCGGTGCTGGTCGCCGTCGAGCGGCCGTCGACCGGCGCCATCGAGCGCCAGATCGCCCTGCTCCGTGGCGTCGAAGCGCCGTTCCCGCTCGTGCTTCCCGTGCCGTCGGCCCGGACGGATGTGCCGGCGGCCGCCGTCGACCTCGCGCTCGGTGATCTCGCGCCCACGACTTCGGGCCCGCGGCAGTTGGAAGCGGTCGTCGCCGTCGGCCGGGATGACGCGACCAATCGCGGCCTCCACTTCCTCCGCTACGCGGCGGGGCCGCGTCCTGGAGAGGACCGATTCGTCGTCTCCGTCATCGATCCGGGCGACCCCCGCGTCGCCGAGCGCGTCGACCCTGGGCTCGTTCGCGTGGCGGATCTCGACGGAGATGCGCGCGACGACCTCGTCGTCGTCTCGTCGACGCAGGACGTCGTCCAGGTCCTGCGCCAATCGCGGGTGTCGACACGTGTCCAGGACGAGGGAGAGGTCGACCCCCTGGTCTTCGCGGTCAGCGCGGAGCAGCCCTTGCCGGAGGGGTTGCCCGAATCCCTGGAACTCGCGGACTTCGACGGAGACGGTCTGGCCGACCTGGTCGTCCGGGTCCGATCCCGTGTCCCCCAGGGTGGGCAGCCGCTCGTGCTCGCCGTCTCGAACGGTCTGGGCGGGTTCGCGCAGATCCTCGACGTGCCGCGGGAGCACCAGGGTCCGCTCGGGGTGGGCGTGTCGACGGGCGTGGGCGATGTCAACGCGGACGGGATCCCCGACGTGGTGCTCGGCGTGCGCGGCGACAGTGGGGCCGTGTCTCCCGCGCTTCGGGTGCTGTTCGGCTCGCATCGCTGACCGTGCACTGGCGTGTGCCCGCGGCTACGCTCGGCGGCCATGGTCACCTCCCTGTCGCGCGCCCAGCGCTCTGGTTCGAAGAAGCCTCTCCGCATTGCGATGGTCGGCCACGCCTTCATGGGGCGGGCCCACAGCAATGCGATGCGTCAGGTCGGCCGATTCTTCGATCTCCCGTTCGAGGTCGTGCCGCAGGTCGTCGTCGGTCGGGATCCAGAACGCGTCGAGGCCGCCCGGCAGAAGTTCGGGTTCGTCGAGGGGGCGGTCGACCTCGAGGCCGTTCTCGCCCGAGAAGACATCGACATCGTCGATGTCGCCACGCCGAACGACACGCACGGGCCGATCACGATGGCTGCTCTCCGCGCCGGGAAGCACGTCATGTGCGAGAAGCCCCTCGCGATGACCGTGAAGGAAGCGAAGTCCATGCGGGACCTCGCCGCCCGCAAGGGGGTCAAGGTCGCGCTCTGGCACAACTACCGCCGTGCGCCGGCCGCGAGCCTCGCCCAGCGGATCATCGCGCGGGGCGACATCGGCACGGTCCGGCACGTCCGCGCGATCTACCTCCAGGATTGGCTCGCGAGCCCGGAGTCCCCGTGGAGCTGGCGCAATGATCGCGCGCTCTGCGGGTCCGGCGCGCACGGCGATCTGAACGCACACCTGATCGACATGACGAGGTTCCTGACCGGCCTCGAGTTCGCCGAGGTCTGCGGCATGGAGGAGACGTTCACGAAGACGCGCAAGGACGGTGCGGGCAAGCGACGCCCGGTCGACGTGGACGATGCGTTCGCCTTCCTCGCCCGGTTCGACGGAGGTGCGATCGGCACGTTCGAGGCCACGCGCGCCGCGCCCGGTCGCAAGAACCACAACCAGATCGAGGTCAACGGCACGAAGGGCTCGGTCCGCTGGAACCTGGAGCGCATGAACGAGCTCGAGGTCTTCCGCACCGACGATGCCGCCGACTGTCAGGGCTTCCGCACCGTCATGTGCATGGACGGCCCGCACCCCTACGCGGCGAACTGGTGGCCGGACGGCCACATCATCGGCTACGAGCACACCTTCGTGCACACGCTCGCAGACTTCGTGCTGTCGCTGAAGGGGCGCAAGCCGTTCCACCCCAACTTCGACGATGGCGTGGCCGTGCAGGCCGTTCTGGAAGCCTCGCAGAAGTCGGCCGCCTCGCGCCGCTGGGTCAAGGTCAAGGTCAAGGTCTGACGTTCGCCATCGACCCGAGCCGCCTCCCGACGTTCCCACTCATCCCCCGAGAATCATGACGATCCAAGGTCCTGCCATCTTCCTCGCCCAGTTCATGGGAGACGAGGCGCCGTTCAACAGCTTCGACAGCATCTGTGCCTGGGCCTCCGAGCTCGGCTACCTCGGGGTCCAGGTCCCGTCCTGGGATCCGCGGTGCTTCGACCTCGAGAAGGCCGCCAAGAGCAAGGCCTACTGCGAGGAGATCCAGGGTGTCGCCGCGAACCATGGGCTCGAGATCACCGAACTCTCGACCCACCTGCAGGGGCAGCTCGTGGCGGTGCACCCGGCCTACGCGTCGATGTTCCAGGCCTTCGCGCCCAAGGGCGTGAAGACCCCGAAGGACATGCAGCGCTGGGGCACCCAGCAGGTGAAGTGGTGCCTGACGGCCTCGAAGCACATGGGGCTCAAGGCGATGCCGACGTTCCCCGGCGCGCTGATGTGGCACACGGTCTACCCGTGGCCGCAGCGTCCGGCAGGTCTGGTCGACGCGGGATTCACGGAGCTGGCCAAGCGTTGGCGGCCCATCCTCGACCATGCCGACAAGTGCGGTGTCGACTGCGCCTACGAGGTGCACCCGGGCGAGGACATCCACGATGGCGCGACCTACGAGATGTTCCTCGACAAGGTCGACCAGCACGAGCGGGCGCGGCTGCTCTACGACCCGAGCCACTTCGTGCTGCAGTGCCTCGACTACCTCGACTACATCGATCGCTACCACGATCGGATCAGCTGCTTCCACGTCAAGGACGCCGAGTTCGTGCCGAATGGCCGGGTCGGCGTGTACGGTGGCTACCAGTCCTGGCAGGACCGTGCGGGTCGCTTCCGGAGTCTGGGGGACGGGGAAGTCGACTTCACTTCGATCTTCACGAAGCTGACCCAGTACGGGTTCAGCGGCTGGGCCGTGCTCGAGTGGGAGTGCTGCTTCAAGGACTCGCAGCAGGGCGCGGAAGAAGGCGCCCCGTTCATCGCAAGTCACCTGATCACGCCGCCCGCCAAGGCGTTCGACGACTTCGCCGGCGGAACGATCGACAAGAAGGCCATCCGCGACGCGCTCGGACTCTGATCGGGTCCGGTCGGCCGCGGTTGGCCCAGGACGGGTCGGCCGTCGCTCGATCAGCTTCGAGCAGACGGCCGCGGATCGCCGACTCGGGTCCCGACAGGCAGGGCTTCGAGCTTCGAGCCCTGGACTTCGAAGTGGGGGCGGCCGTGGCGGTCCGCCCCGCGGAACACCAGCGTCGCGGCCGCGCGCTCCTGGGCTGCCGTGCAGACCGCGCCAAAGAGTGCGTCCGCCGGGTCGACGGCGAGGTCGCGCCCCTCATCGCGGCCGATCAACAGCACGCGGCGGCCGTCCACGTCCACGAGGCCGAGCTTCTCCAGGACCCTGGCGAGGTGGGCGTCGGTGTCTTCGTCTTCCGGGCAAACGTCGATCCCGAGGAGGATCAGGGGTGCCTCCTCCGCGTCCCGGCGTCCGAGCACCGAGACGTAGTCGAGCCGGATCTGCGGGAAGACCTGGCGGGCGCGTCCCGTGCCCTCGAGCAGGACACGTCCAGGTCCGGCTGCCTGGATCGCGGCAAGGGTCGCCTGGACCAGCGGGTCTCCCTTGCGGCCGTGCGGCCAGACCAGCGTGACGTCGTGCGTGGCGAGGTCCTCGCGAGCGGCCAGGAGCATCGGCACCTCGCGCTCGATCTGCGCGCGGACGGCCTCCTCGTCGGGCCCCGGGCAGGCGTGCAGCTTCAGCTGCTGTCCGTCGGCCTCCAGCGGACCGAACAGTGAAGGGTGCACCTGGACCGGCTCCGTCGTGCCCACGACCACGCGCGCCGCGCCGCGCGCGGCGAGGAGAGCGGCCAGGCGGTCGGCAAGATCGTCGGGCTCGGTGATCTTGAACGCCCCGTTCGCGGGCCAGTCGGCCGCGTCGATCTCGCGCGCGAGGGCCGCGTCCACCTGCTCCGGTGTCCGGCCCGCCGCAGCCGGGGTCAGCGTGACTTCGCCGCCCGCGGACTCCGACTTCAGGAGCGGTGGCAGGATGACGTCGGAGACCCCGTCCTGGACGGCCTCGAGGCGGCTTGCGCCTCCCTGTTCGAACATCTCCAGCACGCGGCGCGTCATGCTGCGCGAAACCGTCCCCTGGCCCTGGAACTCGACCCGGACGTCCTTGCCGCGGCTGCCGACAGCAGCCCAGGGGGCGACCCGCCGCTCGATGGCGCGCAGCACCTCGACCGGCTTGCCGGCCTCGGTGTCGATGCAAACGACGGCCGGACTCGAGGCCTCGTCGATCTGGACGGGGGCCGGGAAGAAGGGCTCGCGGTCCGCTCCGCCGAACGAGCACGCGATCGACTTCGGGCCCTGAGCGAGCAGCAAGTCGCCGAGGCACGCCGTCTCGAGGACCGGCGAGAGCGCGTATCCCGCGGGCCAGTCGACCGTCACTTCGCGACCTCGGAGCAGGTCGCGGTGCGCTCCGACCTCGCGTCGGAACGCAGCGATCACGGCGCTCTCGCCACGGCCCCCGGGCTGGACCTGGAGGGCCGCGCGGCTTCCGTCCTCCGCGGCGGCGGCGCGCAGCAGCGCGGGGACCAGCACGTCATCCTCGTCGTCGCGGCGCACCATGCGGACGACGGCCGCCCCTGCGGTCGTGGCGGCTCCGACGAGGCGGTTGACCTGGGCTTCGGTCAGCGCGTGGGCCGTGGCCTGGAGGGCGATGTCTCTCCCGGCGAGTGTCCTGGCCAGACCCGGCAGGACGAGGTCGAGCGCGGCGTCGATGGTGGCTGCGTCGGCCGACGTGTCGACGTGGATCGTCGTCGTGCCGTCCGATGACTCGGCGACGACGCGCGCCTCGAGTTCACGGTCGAAGCGGACGTCGCCATCGATCCGAAGGCTCTTGGCGTTCGAGAACGCGCCCTCGAGGGCCGCGACCGTCGTGCGGTGGGGGGCGGCGCCCGACGCGAAGCTGACCTCGATGTGCTGCTCGGTCGCCTGTGCCGCCGCGGCTGCGAGTGCTCCTTCGATGGCGAACGGGACGTCCTTCGGCGCGCACTGCGTGTCGTCGATCGAGATCGTCGTCCTGCCGCCGTCGCGGCGGGCTTCGAGCGCTGCCTTCGGAAGCTCCCCTTCGTGCAGGAGTTCGTCGCCGAAGCCCCGGCGCACGACGAGCTTCCGCGGACGACAGGGAGCGAGGGTCTCCTCGACGAGGTTCTTGACCGCGCTGCCGATCATCGCCTCGCCGCCGAACACGACGACGACCTCCCGGAAGCGGAGGGCATCGCCGTCCCTGGCCGCGAACCTCTGCAGCGGTCCGCCCACGGCATCGAGGACGGCCTTCTTGTCCATGTCCGGAACGGTGACGTCGACGCGCACGCCGAAGCCCTCTTCGTCGCTCGCTCCATGGCTGACCTTCACCGGCGAGTCGTCCTCGATGGGCTCCAGCTCCGGAAGCTCGTCATCGACCGGCTCGAGGACGTCCAACTCCTCCTCGAGCGGCTCGAGCTCAGGCAGGTCATCGGCGCCCGACGCGGGGGTCGACGAGACCTTGGTGTTCGGGCGGGCGGACGTCTTGCGGCGGCGTGCTGCGCTCATCGGGAAATGGGGTCCGGACTCGGGGAGAGGCCGGAACGTCGCGCGTCCCGGCCGCGAAAAGGGCGTCGCAGGCTAGCAACTCCCGCACGACCAGCCCACCATCCGTCGCGGTGCCTTCGGGATAGAGCAGGTCACGCTCCTGGTCGGGGTGGAAGCCGAGGCCGATCTGTGGAGCCAGCTCGCGTTGCGCTGGACGACGTCTTGGGAGGAATGCGCGAGCGCAGCCGCGATCGGAGCGTCAACACGAGAGGGCCGCTGACGTTGTTGAGTTACGGGCTCTCCCGCGACGGCGACAGCCGTCGCCAAGCCAGCACTTCGCAGCCGGTAAACTGATTTCGTCACCACCCGAGTGGGTGTGACATGCAGCTGGTGTTTCGTCGGAGTCCCGGCCATTCCGCCGCGGCGCACGCCGTTCTCAGGCTCGAACCCAGACGATGGTCGGCTGACGGCATCGCAGGCTCTACGGCGTGGCACCCGCGCGCGCGTTGCCGCGATGTCGTCATCGGATCGGGAGTCGAGGTCTGCGGGTCCGGCGTCTCGGTCGGGGGGTGCGGAAGTCCCCATACCACCGGCGATCGGGTGCGCGAGACGCACTTGCGACGGTGCACATGGGGCCCGGGCCCCTACGAAGAGGAAGCGATGGGCTGGGGGATCCGGCACGCGATCGAGGCTGGTCGGGCGGGGGAACGGGACGGAGTCGTCCGGCTGGTGTGAACGGGCGCCCGGACCGGAGGGTCGGCTCGAGCGGCGAGGTCAGGGGGGCTACCGGAGGTCCAGGGCCGGGGTAGACTTCCGCGGCCGCCTGCCCGCCGCTTCCGTTCCCAGGCCTTTCCGACCTTCTGCGAAGGTCTGACCAGGGCCACCGCACCCTCGCTCCTCATGATCCGACCCTCCGGCCTCGGGCTGGCGGCTCTTGCCGGCCTGCTGTCGTCCCCTGTCCACGTCCAGGCCCAGGGGCGCAACGCCACGTTGCTCGGCGCCTACAACCCCGGCGAGTACACGAACGACATCTGGGGCTACGTCGACCCGAGCACGGGCAAGGAATACGCGCTCCTGATGACCCGCACGCGGGCCATCGTGCTCGACTGCTCGAATCCGTCGGCGCCCGTCGTCCGCGGGACCTTCAGCCGCTCGCTCTCCGGCTGGCGAGCCTCGACCTGGCGCGATGCGCGCACGTTCGGTCACTACATGTACGTCGTCACGGAAGGTGGCGGCGGCATGCAGATCATCGACCTGGCGAATCCCGACAGCCCGACGTTCGTCCGGACACACACGATTCCCGGTCGGTCCTGGAACAACACGCACAACATCTCGATCGATACGGACGCGGGCATCTGCTACGTGGTCGGCACGTCGGGCGGGATGCACGTGATGGACCTGAACGCGAACCCGACGGACCCGACCTACCTGACGACCTACACGGCCGAGTACGTCCACGACATGCAGGCCCAGGACGGCCTCGCCTACTTGGCGGAGATCAACCGGCAGCAGTTCCGGGTCGTCGACGTCTCGAACCCGTCGAACATCGTCAGCCTCGGCTCGTCGTTCAACGCCTCGTGCCACACGGCGTTCCCGAACCGGACCGGCACCGTGGCCGTCGCCACGACCGAGAACTTCGGGGGTGGTATGACGATCTACGACGTCTCGAACCCGGCCCAGCCGCGCCAGCTGTCGACCTGGGCGACCGGTGGGTCGGTCACGAGCGTCCACAATGCGTTCATCCTCGACGGGGTGATCCACGCGTCGTACTACTCCGAGGGCTACCGCGCGCTCGACATCTCGGATCCCGCGCGCCCGGTCCAGGTCGCCTACTACGACACGAACGCGTCGTCGTCCGGGTTCGACGGGGCTTGGGGCTGCTACCCGTTCCAGCCGTCTGGCGTGGTCTACATGAGTGACCAGTCGAACGGCCTGATGGTCCTCGACCCACTGTCGCGCGCGGAACACTACGGCGATCCGGTGGCCGGCACCGGTGGCGTGGCGCCGACGATGCACACGTTCGGCGCGCCCTACCTCGGCAACGCGAACTTCGCGGTCGAGGTCGCCGACGCGCAGCCGCTCGTGCAGGGCCTCTTCCTGATCGGCACGGCCCCCCTCAGCGTGAGCTTCGGGGGGCTGACGCTCCTCGTGGATACGACGCTCGGAGTCGACTTCCCGATCGCCACCGACGCGGCCGGCGAGGCGCGGATGTCGATCGCGATCCCGAACTCGCCGGGACTCCTCGGCCTCACGCTGCATGCACAGTGCTTCGTCCAGGACGCGGCGGGTCCGCTCGGCTACGCGACCACGGACGGCCTTCGCTTCTCGGTCTTCCTGCCCTGATCTCCTGAGTCATCCATGCAACGCACCCTGCTCAGCCTCGCTGCACTCGCGGCCTGCTCTGTGCCGCTGGTCGCGCAGGGACACAACGTGTCCCTGATCGGGCAGTACACGCCGAACGACGCCTTCAACGACATCTGGGGCTACGTGGACCCGGCGACGGGTCGCGAGTTCGCGCTTCTCGGCAGTCGTCAGGGGACCTACGTCGTCGAGACGACGAATCCGGCGCAGCCGGTCCAGAAGGGCTACTTCCCGGCGAGCCTCTCGAACTGGAGCGCGTCGACCTGGCGCGACATCCGGACCTACGGCTCCTACGCCTACGTCGTCACCGAGGGTGGCGGGGGGATGCAGATCCTCGATCTGTCCAACCCCGACAACCCGAGTTTCGTCCGGCCGGTCCGTCCGGGTGGCGTGGTGTGGAACAACACGCACAACGTCTCGATCGACCTCGAGACCGGTCTCCTCTTCGCGGTCGGCACGTCGCGGGGCGCGCACATCTTCGACCTGAGCCAGAACCCGACGAACCCACCGTACGTCGGCAGCTACACGGCGGAGTACGTCCACGACCTCCAGGTCCAGGACGGCATCGCGATCGCGTCGGAGATCAACCGCGGCACGTGCCGCCTCCTCGACATCAACAATCTGCCGGTGACGCCGACCATCGGCGCGGGCGGATTGATCTCGGCCCACCAGGCTTGGCCCTCGGATGACGGCACGGTGGTGGCGTGCGCTGCGGAGGCCATCGGCGGCTTCGTCCGCGTCTTCGACGTGCGCAACCCGCAGGTCCGCGTCCTCATCCATGCGGACTACCAGGCCTCGTTGAACCCCAACTCGACGAGCGTGCACAACGTGTTCCTCAAGCAGCGCATCATGCACTGCGCGTGGTACGCGGAGGGTTACGTGGTCGCCGACCTGAGCGATCCGTCCAACCCCGTGACGGTCGGTCGCTACGACACCTTCTCCGGCGTGGGCGTCTTCTCGGGAGCGTGGGGCTGCTACCCATTCCAGCCCTCGGGGAACGTCTACATCAGCGATCGGACGAACGGCCTGTTCGTGCTCCAGCCGAAGACGCTGGAAGAACGCTACGGCAGTGGCGTCGGCGGCAACACGCAGCCCACGATCCATCCGTTCGGCGCGGCCTACCTCGGCACCCCGAGCTTCCAGTTCGAGGTGCGCGGTGCAGCGCCTGGGGCGCGCGTGTTCTTCCTGGTGGGTGCAGCGGGCCTGAGCCTTCCGATCGGCGGGCACGAACTGCTGGTCGACGTCTCGATCGGCGGCGTCGCGGAGTCGGTTGCGGACGGCCGCGGCATCGCGCGCACGTCGCTGCCGCTGCCGAACGATCCGCGTCTCGACGGCGCGGCCATCCACGTCCAGGCCCTCGTCGAGGACCCGGCGGGCCCGCTGGGCTACGCGTCGACGCGGGGGATGATCGTGCGTCCGTTCGCGCGCTGACGCGCGGAGCGCGCGCGGCGTCCGTGGATCAGCCGCGGACGCCGAAGCGGTGCACGGTGGTCGTGCGCAGCGTCTCACCGGGCCGCAGGATCGTCGTCGGGAACGCCGGCTGGTTGACCGAGTCCGGGAAGTGCTGCGTCTCGAGGCAGCACGCGCTGCGGCGCGGGTAGGTCGCTCCGTCCTTGCCGCGCTGTCCGAACAGGAAGTTGCCGGAGTAGAACTGGATGCCGGGTTCGGTCGTGTCGATCCGCAGCACCCGTCCGCTGACCGGGTCGTGCAGCTCGGCCGCGAAGTCCAGCGTGTCCGGGTCGCCATCGAGCACGAAGTTGTGGTCGTAGCCCTCGGTGCTCGTCGACGCGACCTCGTCGAGGTAGGTGCGGATCGTGCGGGCTGTGCGGAAGTCGAGAGCCGCCGGAACCGGGTCGAGGGAACCCGTGGGAATCAACGTCGCATCGACCGGCGTGTAGCGGCTGGCGTTGAGGCGCAGTTCGTGGTCGAGCACGGTCGCGGCGCCCTGGCCCGCGAGGTTCCAGTAGGCGTGGTTGGTGAGGTTGACCGGAGTCGGGGCGTCCGTGGTCGCCTCGTAGTCGATCCGCAGCGCGCCGTCATGCGCCAGCGTGTAGGTGACGCTCATCGAGAGGTTGCCCGGGTAGCCCTCTTCGCCGTCCGGGCTGTCGTACCGGAAACAGACCTGTGGGCCCTCTGCCGTGGTCCTTGCCTCGGCCTCCCAGACGACGCGGCTCAGCGCCCGCGCGCCGCCGCCGTGCAGGTGGTTGGGGCCGTTGTTGACGGCGAGCTGGTAATGGCGTCCGCCGAGCTCGAAGCGGCCCCCGGCAATCCGGTTCGCGACCCGTCCCGTCGAACAGCCGAAGTACTGGTTGTCGTCGGACTCGTAGCCGCGCACGTCGTCGAAGCCGAGGATCACGTCCGCGAGATCGCCTTTCCGGTCCGGAATCCACATCTCGACGAGCGTCGCCCCGTAGTCGGTGACGCGCGCGATCGGACCGCTGGCGGAACGGAGTTCGAACAGGCGAACGGACTGGCCGTCGGCCGTGGTCCCGAACGGGGTGGTCACGATTTCCATCGGGCTTGGGTGGGTGCTCTGGCAGGCAGCGAGGAGCAGCGCGCCAGCGAGGGCGGCGGGGAAGCGTCGATCCATGGTCGGGCTTGTGGTGTGGGGGGCGAAAGCGCCGGCATCATCGTGGCTGCCGAACCCTGGGCCAACCTCGGTGTCGCTTCGCGCCGCGCTGGAGCGGATGGGTCCGACCGGTTTCGATGGTGCCCATGCGTCGCATCCTGCTGCTCGCGTTCCTTCCTTCACTGGTCCACGCGGCCCCGCAGGGTCCGCTTCCGTCGCACCGCCTCCACTACGCCGCGCCGGCGTCGCGTTGGTTGGCGGCTCTCCCGGTCGGCAATGGTCGCCTCGGAGCGATGGTGTTCGGCGGGGTGGAGGTGGAGCGCATCCAGCTGAACGAAGACTCGATGTGGTCAGGGCGCCCCGGCGGCGACCCGACCAAGGCAGGCCCGGCCGACATCGCGCGCTGGCGGGAGATGCTGTTCCAGGGAGAGCATGTCGAGGTCGACCGGGAGGTGATGCCTGCCTTCTCGATCGGGGCCGCGGTGCGGAGCCACCAGACGCTGGGAGATCTGGAGATGCGCTTCGACGCCGGCGGAGGAGATATCGAGGGCTACCGGCGCGCGCTCGATCTGGACACCGGCGTGGCCCATGTGGCCTACCGACGCGGCGGCGTGGGGTTCGAGCGCGAGGTGCTGGCGAGTGCGCCCCATCAGGTCCTGGTCATGCGCATGCGTGCGGATCGTTCGGGGGCCCTCGGATTCACGCTCGGGCTGCGACGTCCGACCGACGGCGGGCAGCCGACCGCCACGAGCCGTGCGATCGGAAACCGGGTGACCCTGGAGGGTCGCGTGACCCAGAGCGAGAGCACGTTCGGGGATGGCGATCCGGCCCAGCGCTTCGTGGTCGTGGCCGACCTCGACGTCCGGGGAGGTGCTGTCGAGGTCGTCGGCGACGCGCTCCGGGTCTCCGACGCAGACGAGGTGCTGCTGATTCTGGCGGGTGAGACGGAGTGGTACGGGAGTGACATCGAGGCGCGGTGCGAGCAGCGCTTGGCCGCGGCGCGGGAGGCCGGGTTCGACCGCATCCGTGCGGCACACACGGCCGAGCACAGCGCGTGGATGGACCGGGCCGACGTGCGCTTCGCGCACGAGCGGTCGCTCGACGAGCTGCCGACGGACGAGCGGCTGGCGCGTGTGCGCAACGGATCCGTCGACCCGGGCCTCGACGAGCTGCTGTTCGCCTACGGGCGCTACCTGCTGGTGGCGAGCTCTCGACCGGGCACGCTGCCCGCCAATCTCCAGGGCATCTGGAACGAGCACATCAAGGCTCCCTGGAACGCGGACTACCACGTCAACATCAACCTGCAGATGAACTACTGGCCGGCCGAGGTCACGAATCTCGGCGGGCTGCACGAGCCGCTGTTCGAGTTCACCGAGCGCTTGGCGGTGCATGGCGCCCAGCGCGCGCAGAAGGCGTTCGGACTGGGCGGATGGGTGACGGGGCACGCAACGGACCTCTACGCGACGGCCTACCATCGCTCGGTCCAGCCGTACTGGGGCTTCTGGCACGTGGGCGGCGCTTGGCTGATGCAGCACTTCGTCGACCACTGGCGCTACGGCGGCGACGACGCCTGGATGCGTCAGCGCGCGTGGCCGCTGCTGTCGGGCGCAGCCACGTTCTTCGTGGACTGGCTGTGCGAGGACCCGGCGACGGGTGAACTCGTCTCGGGCCCCTCGACGTCGCCGGAGAACTCGTTCGTGCTGGAGGGCGGCCGGCGTGCTGCCGTGTGCATGGGCCCGGCGATGGACCACCAGATCCTCGGCCACCTGTTCCGCGACGTGCTCGAGGTCGCCGATGCGCTGTCGATCGACGACCCGATCGTCGATCGGGTCCAGGACGCGCTGTCGCGGATGGCTCCGGGCGTTCGCCTCGGCCCCGATGGACGGATCCTCGAGTGGCATGCCCCGGTCACCGAGGCCGAGCCCGGCCACCGCCACATGTCCCATGTCTGGGCGCTCTATCCGGGCGACGCGATCGACCCCGTCACCACGCCGGAATGGGCGTCGGCGGCGCGCCGCACGATCGACAGCCGGCTCGAACACGGGGGGGCGGGTACCGGTTGGAGCCGGGCCTGGATGATCAACTTCATGGCCCGTCTGCACGACGGCGCGGAGGCGCACGGCCACCTGCAGCAGCTCTTCCGCCGTTCGATGGCCGAGAACCTGTTCGACCTGCACCCGCCGTTCCAGATCGACGGCAACTTCGGTGCGACGGCGGGCATCGCGGAGATGCTGCTCCAGTCCAACGGCGGCGTCCTCGAGATCCTGCCGGCGTTGCCCGACGCGTGGCCGACGGGCTCCTTCCGCGGCCTGCGCGCTCGTGGCGGAATCGGCGTCGACGCGTCGTGGAGTGACGGTCGCCTCAGGTCCGCGCGGCTCCATGGACGCCCCGGCGCTGCGTTCTCGCTGCGGGACACGGGTGGGTTCACGGTCACCGGCGGGGCTTCGACCGGGGCCGACGGGGTGCTCCGCGGCGTCTTCCCGGCAGAGGGCGTGGTGATCGTGCGCCCCGCACCGTGACGTCGAGCCGATCGGTGACGTGCGTGCCGCGATCGGGGATCATCCCCGCCATGCGGAACCTCGTCTCCCTGGCCCTGCTCCCATGCCTCGTCACGACCGCGACCTTGCTGGCGCAGGGTCCAAGCCGCGGTCGCGACGATGCGGCCTGGCAGAAGGCTGTTGCCGAGGCGCCATCCGAGATCCGCGCGGCGCTGTCCTTCCTCGTCGAGAACATGCCGGCGCGGGACCGCCGGGAGCTCGATCCGGCGTTCGTCCTGGAGGATGCCAAGCTCGCGTGGGAGGCATGGAAGTCGGCGCCCTGGTCCGAGCAGGTGCCCGAGTCGATCTTCCTCGACGCGATCCTGCCCTACGCCCACGTCACCGAGAAGCGGGAGGCGTGGCGTGCGTCGCTCCGGGCGCGTTGCCTCCCGATGATCGAGGGGATCACGACGCTGGCCGAGGCCGCGCAGGAGCTGAACCGACAGCTGTTCGCCGACACGGGCGTGCGCTACTCGACGCTGCGGAAGCGCGCCGACCAGGCGCCCTCCGAGTCGATCGAGCAGGGCCTCGCATCCTGCACCGGCCTGTCGATCCTGCTGGCCGACGCGTGCCGCGCGGTGGGCGTGCCGGCTCGGTTGGCCGGCATCGCGTCGTGGCCCGACAAGGGCGGCAACCACACGTGGGTGGAGGTCTGGGACGGGGAGACCTGGCGCTTCACGGGTGCAGCCGAGTACGACGCGCAAGGTCTCGATCGAGCGTGGTTCGTCGGGGATGCCGCGAAGGCGCGGCGCGATGACCCTCGGCACGCCGTCTGGGCCGTGACGTGGCAGGCTTCGGGGGAGCCGTTTCCGCTCGTGTGGTCGGCCGACATCGGCGTGCGCGCCGTCGACGTGACGCATCGCTATGCCAGGGCGACGGCGCTGCCGGAGGACCAGATGCGACTCTTCGTCGACGTCCGGGACGGGAAGAAGGGGCCGCGCGTCCAAGCCGACGTGGAGATCCAGGAGGGAGATGGTGCGGCGCGTCGCGGCCGTTCGCGCGGTGAGCAGCACGACACGAACGACCACCTGGAATTCCAGGTCCGGCGGGGGGCGCATGTGAACCTCCAGGTGACGGCCGCCGATGGGCGGAAGGCGTCGCTGGACCACGTCGCGTCCGAAGCGGGACGCGAACTCGTCGTCGTCGAACTGGGCGCTGTGGTTCCTGCGGACCCGACCGATGCGCTGCGCGATGCGGCGGCACGTTTCTTCGCGGCCGCACTTGGGCTCCCGGAGGAGGCGAACGCGATCGTCCGGGCCGACGAGGATGCAGCCCGCCGCGCGGTCTTCGAAGCGTTCCGATCGTCTTCGTTGAACGCGGCGCGCCGGGCCGACTTCGAGCGGAAGGTCGTGCGGACCGCGGATCGTGAAGCGTCCTACACGGTCGAGGTCGTCGGCGAGCGGCCGGCCGAGGGCTACCCGATGTTCATTGCCATGCACGGCGGTGGGGGCGTGCCGAAGCGCGTCAACGACCAGCAGTGGCAGATCATGCAGCGCTACTACCGGATGCCCGCCGAAGAAGCGGCCTACGTCTACGTCGCGCTGCGCGCGCCGAACGACCAGTGGAACGGCTTCTACGACGACGCGATCTGTCCGATGGTCGCCGAGTTGATCGGACAGTTCGTGCTGTTCGGTGACGTGGACCCGGACCGGGTCCACGCGATGGGCTACTCGCACGGCGGCTACGGAGCCTTCGTCATCGGGCCGAAGATGCCGGATCGTTTCGCGTCGGTGCACGCGTCGGCCGCCGCGCCGACCCCTGGCGAGACCGTCGCCCGCAACCTGCGGAACGTGCACTTCACGTTCATGTGCGGCACCGAAGACAAGGCCTACGGCCGGATCGAGCGCTGTGACGAGTTCGCGGCGGCGATGGATGCGCTGCGCAAGGCCGATCCCGACGGATACGCCGGGGGCTTCGCGCGGATCGAGGGCAACGGCCACGGCGGGTTGCCCGACCGCCGCAAGATCCTGGAGATGCTGCCGCTCGAACGTACCCCGTCGCCGACCCGCCTGACGTGGCAGCCGAGTGACGACCGGCTCCAGGACCACTACTGGGTCACGGTGCCGCGGCCTCGCGACGGGCAGCGGATCGACGCGCGCTGGTCGCCCGGGCGTGTCGACCTCGACACCGAGGGTGTGGGCGCCATGGTCCTGTGGCTCGACAGCCGTCACTTGGGAGAGGACGGATCGATCTCGATCCAGCGGGACGGCTTCAAGTTCGAGTCCAAGGTGAGTCCCTCGGCCATGGTTCTCTGCGAGTCGATGATGCGTCGCGGGGACCCGTCGCTCGCGGCCACGATTCGCATCGAAGTGCCCGATACCCGGGAAGACCGGTGAGCGAGGACCCTTCGGCGCCCGGGTTGGACCTCGCTGCGATCGCGCGAGGCTTCGCGGATGTGCGTGCCGAGCACCGGGTCAAGAGCGGCTACCTGCGCT
>JBEAPQ010000350.1:0-22490 GCA_041164325.1 Planctomycetota bacterium
TGCGCACGTCGGGCGCTACGTCCGCCTGCGCGGCCGCGTCGAGCGCGTGACGCGGGCGTTCCTGCCGGGCCGGAAGAGCCTCGTGACGGTGACGTTCGCGAGCCCCGACGGCGGCCGGTTCGCGGTGCCGTTCTTCAACCAGCCGTGGCTGCGGAAGTCGTTCCAGCCCGGCATGGAGCGTCAGCTGGAGGGGCGCCTCCAGGCGACGAAGAAGGGGTTCGCGCTCACCGAACCGACGATCGTCCATCCCCGGATGGACGCGCAGGGCGGCTGCGTCGTGCGCTACCCGGGCATCGACGGGATCTCGGAGCCACGCCTCCGCACTTGGATCGACAAGGCGCTCGCGCGTGCGGCGCCGAGCGAGGAGTTCTGGGACGAGGTCCCGCGTGCGCTCCGCAGCGAGACGATTCCGCTCGGTCAGGCGCTCCGCGCGATGCACCAGCCCCGCACCGTCGACGAGCACGAGCGCGCGCGCCGCGGCTTCGCGCTGCGCGAGGCGCTCGGTCTCTTCCGCCGCGTCGAGGCGGCGCGCCGCCGGCGACTGCGGGTCGAGGGTCCACGGATCGCCGTCCCGGACGACCATGCCGCGCGCATCGCCGCGGTGCTCCCCTTCCCGTGGACCGGCGACCAGGCGCGCGCCGTCACCTCGATCCGGGAGCGGCTCGGCGGCCCGTCGCCGATGGGAGTCCTGCTGCAGGGCGACGTCGGGACCGGCAAGACCGCCGTCGCCGTCGATGCGATCCTCGCGACGAGCGCGGCGGGCTGGCAGACGGCGTTCCTCGCCCCGACCGAAGTGCTCGCCGAGCAGCTGCTGCAGGTGCTGTCGGACCTGCTGCAGTCGGCAGGCGTGCGCGTGGCCTACCTGAGCGGGAGTCTTCCCACCGTCGAACGTCGCGGAGTCGAGCGCGCGCTCGCCCAGGGTGATCTCGACGTCGTGGTCGGCACGCATGCGCTGTTCTCGGACGGGACGGTGTTCGCGCGGCTCGGCCTCGTGATCGTCGACGAGCAGCATCGTTTCGGTGTGGATCAGCGCACGCGGCTCGTCGCCAAGGGCAGGGCACCGCACGTCCTGGTGATGACGGCAACGCCGATCCCGAGGACGCAGGCGTTAGCCCGGTTCGGCGACCTGGACCTCGAGATCCTCCGGGACCGGCCGGCGGGCCGACTGCCAGCCCCCGCGGTGCACGCGGAGCGCGAGGACTGGCCCCGCGTGCTCCGGGCGATCGCGCGCCACGTCCGGCGCGGCGGACGGGTCTACGTGGTCTGCCCCAAGATCGGTGAGGACGGGGCGAAGGGGGGGGCCGTGCGGCTCGCCCAGGACCTCGGCCAGAGGTTCCGCTGCGACCTCGTCCATGGCCGGCTGCCGGTGGCCGAGCGTCGGGCCCGTACCGCTGCGTTCCGCGACGGTGCCTTCGACGTCCTGGTGGGCACGACCGTGCTGGAGGTCGGCGTCGACGTCCCGGCGGCAACGCTGATGATCGTGGTCGGCGCGGATCGATTCGGTCTCGCGCAGCTGCACCAGCTGCGCGGTCGCGTCGGTCGTGGGTCACGCCGAGGGCTCTGCATCCTGATCGGCGAGCCCGGAGAGCGGGTCCTCGCTCTCTGTCGGACTCGGGACGGCTTCGACCTCGCCGAGGAGGACCTGCGTCTGCGCGGTGCGGGCGAACTCCTGGGAGAGCAGCAGACCGGCGCGATCGACTTCCGTGCGCTCGACCCGCTCGATGACTACGAGATCCTGCGGGCCGCCCGCGACGCGGTCCGGGCCGAGGAGGTCCTGCCGTGCGTGTCCTGACCGTCGCCGAGGCGCGGGCTCTCGACGTCGATGCCGTCGAGCGGCTCGGCATGCCCTCGATCCTGCTGATGGAGAACGCGGCCGCCGGCGTCGCCCGGATCGCACGCGGGTTGGGGGACTCCTTCGTCGTGCTCTGCGGCGCGGGCAACAACGGGGGCGACGGCCTCGCCGCGGCGCGGCACCTGGGCCCCCGCTGTCGCGTCCGTCTCCTCGAAGAACCCGACGCCGCGCGGAGCCCCGACGCGGCACTCCAGCTCCGCATCCTGCGGAACGCCGGTCAGCGGATCGAGATCTGCGCCGCCGATGCCCTGCCTGCGGTCGAGCCGGGCACGGTCTGGATCGACGCGCTGTTCGGCACGGGTCTGACGCGTCCGATCGAGGGGCGCGCGGCGCGGTGGATCGAAGCGATGAACCGCGCGGCTGGCCCGAAGCTCGCCGTCGACATTCCGAGCGGGCTGCACGGGGATCGCGGCGTTCCGCTCGGTGGGGTCTGTGTCCGTGCCGACGTGACCGCGACGTTCGAGGCGGCGAAGGCGGGCCTCGTCACGTCCTCGGCAGCGCCGTTCGTCGGGCGGCTCGAGGTCGTTCCGCTCGGCTTGCCCGTGTCGCTCTGATCGGGCGACGGCGTCAGGCCGCCGAGCGGCGGCGCAGCGTGCTGACGCAGAGACCGGCGAAGACCAGGGCTGCCGCGAGGAAGAACCGCCCTCCCGGCAGGTCGTGCCCCATCGCCGTCGACAGAGCCGTGGCCACGATCGGCTGCGTGTAGATGTAGAGCGCGACCAGCGAGCTGTCGGCGTGGCGCAGCGCCCAGTTGTTGAGCAGGTAGGTCGTGACGGTCGAGCCCAGGATCGCGAAGGCGACCCAGCCGAAGATCCCCGGGCGGACCAGGGTGGCCGCCGTCGAGGCGTCGAACGAGGGCGCTGCGAACGGCAGCACGAAGACCACCGAGTACGCGAAACACAGCGCCGTGGCCGTCGGCGCATCGATGGATCGGCCGAGCCGCCGCATCAGCACGAGGTAGATCGCGTAGGTCGTCGCGTTCGTCAGGACGAGCAGGTCGCCCGTCCACGTGCCGCCGTCGTCGGGAATCCCGAGGTCGACTTCGAGGAGGATGAGCACGCCGGTCAGCGCCAGGACGAGGCTCGTGACCTTGTGCCAGCGGAGGCGTTCTTGGCCCGCGACGACCGCGGCGATCAGCGTCAGGATCGGGACGCAGGCGGTGATCACCGAGGCGTGCGCGGGCGTGGTGCGGTGGAGACCGAGTGCGAACAGGAGTTGGTTGCCGCCGACGCCGAGGATGGCGGCCGGGATCAGGGCGAGGAGCATGCGTCCCGACGGTCGTCCGGTTCGTGGCCGGAGGAACCATGCGAGGGGCCCGAGGAACGCGGTCGCTGCCGCGATGCGGACCAGGGCCCAGGCGCTGGCGGGGACCTCGCCGAGGACGATCTTCATCCCGACGAAGTTGATGCCGAACAGGACCGACACGCCGATCAGCGCGGCATGGACCAGGAGGCGGGGTGGGGAGGGCACGGTCGGGCGGGGAGCCCCGTTTCGGGGCGTCCGGGTGAGGGCGGGGAACGCTATAGTCCCGACCCCACTCACGGAACGGGTTCGCGGCGTCCTCGATCGCGCGCCGTTCGCCCCCGAGGGCCCGATCCGATCCGAGTTCGCTCGCCCGGCCCCGGCCAAGCTCCTGCTCGGGGCCGGTCTGGCGGCCACCCACGCCATGCAGACCTTTGCCGTCGCCGCCGCATTCCTCGCAGTTCTGGTCCCCCAGGAGTCGAAGGGAACGGGCTCTGCCCGTTCCCGTGTCCGCGCCGAGTGGACGAGGACGAGACCCTACTCGGAGGTCTACCACGGCAAGGATCGCACGGACGCGCTCAGGCTTCCCGGCGGTGCCCGGACCGACCCGCGGGTCGCGGCGCCCGCGGAGGGTGACCGCGTCGAGCCGGTCGCGTTCCAGGACCCGCGCCGTGCCGCCGAAGATGACGTCCGGTTCCTCCGGGACCTTCGACCGCTGCAGCGCTCGCGTTCCGGGTCCGAGAGCCGCCAGCAGGCGATCCTCCAGCGGCTCGGGCAGGAGCACACCGACGTCGCGGGGCGCTGCCTCCGGCTGATGCGCACCGAGGACCCGGACATGGTCTACGGGCTGATGCAGGCGCTCCAGTTCTACGGCGGGCCCGAGCACGCCGAGGAGCTGGAGTTCCAGCTGCTGACGCGTCCGCTGCGGTCCGCGACCGAGATCGTGCTCGAGACGATGGCCGTGCTCGCCCGTGAGGACGCGGCGGACCGACTCCTGGCCTGCCTCGAGGCGAACCGATCCGCGGTGCGCCATCACGCCGCATCGGCGCTCTCGGGGCGACTGCGCCCCGAGCACCAGGATCGCATCCTGGATCTGAGCCTCGGTCGAGATGTCGACATCCAGCTGAAGGCGCTGCGGCTCCTCGGTGAGCTGCCGCCGACCCCGGAGGTGTTGGCACGGCTTCGCGACGCGCTCGGCGAGGAGCCGCGCTGTGCGGAGGCCGCCGTCGACGCATTCCTGGCGCTCGGCCCCGATCACGTCGGGGACCTGCAGGAGATCCTCCGGCGACCGGCACTGGGGCGGGAGTTCGGCTACGCAGCCCTGATCCTCGCGTCCCTCGAGGAACGGAACCCCGGGACCGTGCTGGTCACGGCAGACATGGTCGAGTCCATGCGCGCCGAACTGGACGTCCCCGACGCTTTCCAGCAGGGTGCAGTCAGTGCGGCGCTCGCAGGGATCGCGTG
Organism: Planctomycetota bacterium; assembly: GCA_041164325.1. Classification (GTDB taxonomy): domain Bacteria; phylum Planctomycetota; class UBA1135; order UBA1135; family UBA2386; genus JAQCBR01. The sequence goes on from JBEAPQ010000350.1 coordinate 4,559, forward strand.
GCGTTCCGAGGATGCGACGGGGACCGTCCACGCGGACGGCGCCGTCGTCGAACAGCTGATCCGCGTCGTCGCCCCGTCCGAGTTCGTCCCGCACCTCGCGATGCTCGGCACCGTCGCGCGGCCGCGGCTGACGCTGCTCACCGGCCAGGATCTCGGCGTCGACGGCGCGGCGTGGCTGGCGTGGTGGGAAGGCGTCCGTGCCGAAGGACAGCGTTTCGTGGGGGCGCGGAGCCGCGTCGCCTGCACCGTGGTGGAGGCACCGCGTGCCACGCTGACGTGGCGGACCCCGGGCCGGGACCTGGTGCTGCGCGGGCCGGAGACCGAGGCGCCGAGCGCGACCGAGAGCTACGTGGTGGCGCCGGAAGAGCTGGCGTCGATCGTCGCGGACCTCGAGCGGCTCGGATTCATGCGTGGCCACGAGCCCGGACGCAGCGCGCCCGACCTGCGCGCCCTCGAACTCGAAGTGGGCGGGCTCCGTGTCCGCTCGGATCCGGACACGAGCCCTGCGATCCTCGACCGCTTCGCAGCGCGGATCGGCCGGACGGCCAGCAGCGAGACGTGGCAGCGCTACCGCGACCCGGACACCGAACCGGACGTGATCGCCGTGTGGCGCGAGGAGTCGGCTTGGCTCGCGGCCCACCCCGAGCCTGTGGAGCGGGCCACCCGACTGAAGGACCGCATCCTGCGTGTCCTCGCCAAGCCAGCCGGGGCGGGTCGAGTGTCCGAGGCGGTGTCCGACCTGCTGGCGATCGAAGGCGTCGACGCGCTGCTCACGGAGGCGGATGGCGGTCGTCTGGTCGACGCGGCCGAAGCGATGGCGGACTGGAGCGGCCCGGCATTCCGTCTCCTGGAGCTCGCGCTGCTCGCGCCGGGCGACCAGACCTGGGGACGCATCCTCACCCTGGCCGCGGCGCGCGATGAGCGTACCGGCTCGGGGTCGCTGCTGCGGCTCTTCGCGCTGGCGGGCCCGGACCGGGTCTTGTCGGCACTCGACGCGCCTTCGATCGCGGTGCGCCTCGCGGCGATGGACGAGGTCTCGCGCCTGCTCGACCTGCGCGCGGAGCCGAAGCTCGTCGCGTGCGCGATCGATGGGGAGCAGCCGCTCGAACTCCGCCGGGCCGCGGTCTACGCGCTCGGCCGGATGCGCGCGCGGGACGCGAGCGGTCCGCTCGAGGACCTGATCGCGGGCGACGCGGTCGACGCCGGGCTGCGGCGGACGACTTGGGTCGCGCTGGCGCGGATCGTCGGTGACGCGGCGCTGACGATCCTCCGGGATGCCGGGCTGTCCCCCGATCCGGCCGACCGGCGGACGATCGTCGAGGCACTCGGCGCGATGGGCACGGCGGCTGCGGCTCGAGAGTTGGCCACGATCTTCTCGCTGTCGGGCGACGACGTCCTGGGTTCGCTCGCTCTCGGGGAGCTCCGCCGTCTCGGCGACCGGATCGCTTCGCCCGTGCTCGTCCCGCTCCTCGACGCGCGCGACACGGGTGTCCGGAGCGCGGCTGCGCTCCAGCTCGGGGACTTCCAGCACCCGGCGGCCTTCCCCGAGCTCTACCTGATGCTCCAGGAGGACGACAGCCGCATCCGCATCATGGCGGCGATCGCGGGCATCACCGGCCAGAACGTCACCGACCGCAACGACCGCCTCGAACACCTGAGCCGCTGGTACGCGGACAACCGGGGCCGGAGCCAGGGAGAGTGGCTGCTCGCCGCGCTCGACGAGAGCGGAATCACGCACCGGCTGACGGCTGGCGATCTCGTCGCCGATGCGGGCGTGTCCTGTGTGCCCGAGCTGACCCGACTGATCATCGAGTGCGAACAGCCGTGGCTCCGGAGCCTGTCCGCGCGGCTTCTCCGCGTTGCGACCGGGGAGGACCAGGGCACGCTGCCTCCGCTCGCCGACGAGGCCCAGCGCCTTGCCTACTGCGATCGCTACCGCTTCCTCTACGAGGCGTCGCGGGCGTCGGGCGGTCGGTGACGCGCGGCATCCCGCTGCTCGTTCTGCTCGGCGTCCTCGTGGTCGCCGCGGTCGCGTTCCAGCGGGCCCGGTCGCCCTTCCTCCGCATCGAGGCCGAGCGGGAACTCGCGGCACGCGTCGCGTCCTCGGCCGCCGACGACCTGGAGGTCGTCGACGTCCTGGCGCTCCGCGAACTGCTCGGCGTCGATCGGGACGAGCTGGAGATGCATGCCGCCGCACGCTCGTTCTCGGTGCTCCGGGCGCGGTTCGACGGCAGCGAGATGCTGGCCGTCGTCTGCCTGGCGGGCGAACTCGATCGGGTGGAGGACATCCTGCGTCGCGTCGATGGCGACGTGGCCGATGCGGAAGCCCTGGTCCGGCTGTGGCCCGAGGCGGTCGCAGCGACGCGTTTCCAGCGGATGCGCGAGCGCTTTGCGGGGCGGGAGCCCGTCGCTCGTTAGCCGCGGCTCGGCGGCCAGAGCCACAGGAGCGTCGGCAGTGCCGTCGCCAGCACGACGACCGTCAGCGGAACGCCGAGTCGCACGTAGTCGCTGAACCGGTATCCGCCCGGTCCCATGACCAGGACGTTGTTCTGATGGCCGATCGGCGTCGCGAACGCGCACGACGCACCGACCGCGACGGCCATGAGGAATGCGTCGGGATGGCAGCCCAGTTGGGTGGCCACGCTCGCGGCGAGCGGAGCCATCACGACTGCGGTCGCCGCGTTGTTGATGACGTTGGTCAGGAGTGTCGTCGCGACCAGGAGGAGGCCGACGGCGACGGCCGGCTCTGATCCCACGGTCCATTCCGCGATCCCGCGGGCCAGCGACGCCGTGACCCCGGTCGTCTGCAGCGCTTCGCCCAGGGGAATCATCGCGGCCAGCAGCACGATGACCGACCAGTCGACGGTTTCGTAGAGCTGCCGGATCGTGATGCTCTGGGACGCGACGAGGGCGACGAGGGCCATCCCGAATGCGATCTGCACCGGAACCCACCCCAGGGCCGTCAGCGCGACGGCTGCCCCGAAGATCCAGGCCGGCACGCCACGGCGGCGCGGCAGTGTGGTCGCGAGGCTGCGCTCGGCGAGGGGGAGCGCCCCGTAGGTCTGGCAGACCTCGGCGAGGCGCGCGTGCTCGCCGCGCAGCAGCAGGACGTCGCCCGGGCGCAGCGACACGTCGGCGAGGCGTTCGCGCGGTGGCTTGCCCTGGCGCGCCACGGCGAGCAGGTGGACACCGAGGCGAGCATGGAGCCGCAGGCTGCCCGGGGTCCGCCCCTCGAGGCGTGACCCCGGCGGAACGATCACCTCGAGGAAACTGCCGTCGTCGGCGAGTCGGTCGACATGGGAGCCGATCCGCAGACCGCTGCGCTGCGCGAGTTGGGTGAAGACCTCGGACTCGGCACGGATGCGCAGCACGTCGCCCGGCCGGAGCGGCAGGTCCTCGACCGAGTCCCGGACCGGCACTTCGGAACGGACGATCCCGAGCACGTCGAGTTCGGCGGCGTCTGCGCCCAGCAAGTCCCGCAGCGTCCTGCCGATGACCGGAGCGTCGTGGACGACGACCAGCTCTGTCACGTAGCGGCCCACATCGAAGCCCCGCGCCGCCGGATCGTCCCCCGCGCGGTCGGTAGGCAGGAGACGGGGCGCGCACGTGGCCAGGAAGCCCAGACCCACGAGTGCGAGCGGGAGTCCGATCGGCGTGAACGTGAACATCCCGAACGGTTCGCCGACGAGGCCCTCCCGGTACTGCGAGAGGATCAGGTTCGGCGGCGTCCCGATCAGCGTCGTCAGTCCACCGAGGCACGCGCCGAATGCGATCGGCATCAAGAGGAGCGAGACCGGGCGTCCCGACTGCCGGGCCGTCGACAGGGCGATCGGCATGACGAGCGCGAGGGCGCCGACGTTGTTCATGAACGCGGACAGCGCGGTGGCCAGCGCGGTGAGGGCCGCAGCCTGGAGCACTGGCCGATCGCGAAGCCGAGCGACCCGGCCCGCCACGCCGTCGAGTGCCCCGGACGTCTGCAGCGCCCGCGACACGACGAGGATCGCCGCGACGGTGAAGACGGCAGGATGGCCGAATCCGTCGAACGCCCCGCTGGACGGCACGAGTCCGAGGACCGTCGCCGCGAGGAGTGCTCCGAACGCCACGACGTCGTGACGCCAGCGTCCCTGCACGAAGAGCGCCATCGCCGCGCCGAGAACGGCGAGGACGAGGATCTGGTCCTGGGTCATGGGGAAGGGGGAGGCGGCCGCGATTCTCCCGCTCTCATCGGCACTTGGCGGCCACCGCCTTTCGTGCGTCCTGCAGTCCGGGCACGATCAGGGCTGTGGCAACGCGACGCACCCTGTCAAATCTCGTCCTCCTCACGGTCGGACTGCTCGTTCCCCTGTCGTCGTGCGCAGTGCAGGACTTCTACGGGCGCGAGTACGTGATCTACGACCGCCCCGCTTCGTCCGGGCCTGGCTCCAGCGAAGGGCCGCGCCCCGAGCAGGTGCTCGAACTCGAACGGCAGGCCGCCGAGCTCCGCGCTGCGGTGGCCGCAGGCCTCGATACAGACGGCCGCATCCAGGCGCTCCTCACCGAGATCGAGGACGCATGCCGCGAATTCAGCGAGTCGCTCGGCGACGCGCTGCTCGACGCGCGTCGCCGGCGCGTCGAGGTCCTCCTCGGCCGCGCCTCGCGAGGCTGACAGGACTCGGGCCAGGGTTCGTCACGCTCTCTCCCGCCGCTGAAGAGCGGCTGCCAGGCCAAAGTTGCGAACCCATGCGACGGACCGGGCTCCAGGCCTCGGCGGGTCGCCCCGGTGCGCGCGGGGAAGTCGGCCGGGCCCCGTCTGTTTTCGCCTCTCACACGCGCTTCCATCCCAATGGAAACGTTCGAACGGGACCCGGCCGAAGCCTGTCCATGGAACTTCCGTGCCGTGTCCGTGCGAATCGCGCGGACGCCGCGGCCCGGTGTCGCGCGCGTGACGCGCGTCACGCAGTCGGAACGTCAGCCGTTCGGCTCGACGCCCGGCAGCGGGCGTTCGTAGATCCGGTAGCGTCGGTAGACCCGGCCGCCGGCACCCTGGAGCGGTCGGAGCATCGGCAGGTTGTCTTCGAGGATCCAGCTGGCCTCGCAGACCGGGAAGCCCGCCGCGAGTCCCTGTCGGATCAGCTGGAGGAGGAGCACGGCGTCCGTGCCGGTGCCGCGGAGCTCCGGCAGGATGCCGAGCGTCAGCGTGCGGAAGCTCGTCGTCCGTCGCAGCGTGCGCCACGCCCGGAGCCAGCCGAACGGCAGCAGGCGCCCGCCGCAGGCGCGGATCGCCTCGTGGACGTCCGGGACGCCGAGCGCGAACGCGACGGGTTCGCCCGCGCGTTCGAGCACAACCGTCAGTTCCTTGCGGAGCACGGCGCGGAGATCACGGGCCTCGGCGCGGAACTCGGCCTCGCTCATCGGCACGAAGCCCCAGTTCCGTTCCCAGATCCGGTTGTAGAGGCCCCAGAGCGTGTGGACCTCTGCATCGAACCGGCGCAGGTCCAGGGTCCGTGCGGTGAGCGGCGTGCGTACTCGGACGCGGGAGGCGATGCGCTCCAGTCGGTCCAGCTGCAGGTCCTCGCCGCGGAGCAGCAGTGCGACCAGGTCCTTCGCCTTCCGGAGTCCGGTGGCTTCCAGGTAGCCCGCGTAGCTGTGCGGGTTGTGCGGCATCATCACGAAGGGCGGGCCCTCGTCGCCTTCGAGCAGGAGGCCGCAGCGGTAGTTCGTCGATCCGTCGATCGGCCCGCGGAGAGTCGTCGCGCCCCGGGCGGCCAGCCAGTCGGCGGCCGTGTCGAGGATCGCGCGGGCGGCTGGAGCGTCGGTTGCCTCGAAGTGCCCGAAGAAACCCACGCGGTCGCCGTGGAACGCGTCGTGGACGGCGTCCCGGAACGCACTGATCCTGCCGACGAGCCGCGCTCCCCGATGCGCGAGCCAGAAGCCCGCCTCGGCATGTTCGAAGAACGGGTGACGGTCCGGGTCGACCTTGTGCCGGTCGAAGGCCGTCAGCGGCGGCACGAAGTGTGGGTCGTCCCGGTAGAACGCGCGCTGCGCTTCGACGAATCGCCGGGGCGACTCGCAGGGCGAGACGCGCACGGGGTCGGACGGCTGCAGCGGGGCGTGCATCCGACCGCGAACGTAAGCGTGGCGTCGTGGGCGTGCACGCGGTCGGGTCGCGTCGGGGTGAGACTCCTCGTGGCGCGCCTCGGTGGGCTGCCTTAGCTTGACCCGCCGATGGAACCGCGCCGGCTCGTGTCCTGGATGCTGCTCGCCTCTCTGCTCGGCTGCAGCGCGGGGCCGTCTCCCGCGCCGCAGGCCCGCGTCGAGATCCCCTGGGCGGAGCTCTGGCCGGGGCTGGCGCGTCCCGAAGCCGTGGTCGCGGTGGACGACGCGGCCTTCCCCGTGCGTCGGCCCGGACCGGAAGCGCTCGAGGCGCTGCGGGCGGCCGAGGCGGCGTGGCGATCCCGCGATGCGGACGCGTTCTCGGTCTCGAGCCGGGCGGTCGGAGGAGATCCGGTTGCCGCGTTCTGGCTGTCGCGGATGCTGATCCGCGACACGCTGTTCCTGCGCCGGCAGGTTGGCGAGGACGCCGCAGCGTTGGTCGAGGAGCCCGCTTGGCGACGCCCGTTCGACGCGCTGACGGCCCTCGGTCCGCTCGCCGTTCCTTGCGTGGTGCTCGACCTGCTCCGTCAGCGTTCGGCAGACCTGCGGGACCTCGGGGCCGAGTTGCTCCACGCGATGGGGCCATCCGTGCTGCCGACCTGGGAGCGCGTGGCCTCGGTGCCCGACCCAGCGGTACGACGCTACGTCGTGCAGGCGCTGCGCGGCTGGATCGACCCGCGCGCTGCGTCCCTGCTGGAACAGGCGCGGAGCGACACCGACTTCGGCGTGCGTGCCGAGGCCTACCGTTCGATCGCGGCCCAGGACAGGGATGTCAGTGCGCTGCTGCGCGAGGCGCTCGGGGCCGAGAGCGATCGGTTCGTGCGGCGCGCCATCGTCGAGGGGTTGGGGGCCCAGGGTGGCCCCGAGAACGCCCTGGCGATCGTGGCCTTCCTCGAGTCGGCGCTCGCGGATCGCGACCGGGACGGAGTCGAGACCGCAAACCTCGCGCTCATGGCAATGACTGGCCGTCCGGAGTACGACAGTGTCCCCGGCTGGCGCCAGTACCTGCGCTCGACGGAACTCCCTCGGTCGAACGAGGGCAGGCGGTAGCAAGACCAGGAACGGGGGCGGACAGCCTCCTGAGGAGCTGCGTTTGGAGGCGTGGAAGATCCACAAGGACCGGGCTGCATGTGAGAAGCCCGGCTGCCCGTTGGCGACCGCGGAGGAGTTCTTCGCGGTGCTGGAACTCCCCGACTGCACGCGCAAGGACCTCTGCGGAGCCTGCTTCCAGTCGCTGCCCCAAGAGGGCAAGCACGCGCCGATCTACTGGAAGGCGCGCCGCCGCGAGCCGGGTCGCAAGGCGCCGACCCTCGACCTGGTGTCGCTCCGTGTGCTGTTCGAGCGGCTCGGCGAAGTCGAAGGAGAGCGGGCCCAGGGTCTGCGCTACTTCGTCTGCCTGCTGCTTCTCCGCAAGCGCATGCTGAAGCTGGTCGATCCGCAGAACGACGAGGAGGAGCGCGCGGACCTCGTCGTCATCGACCCCAAGGCCGAGGTGTCGGTCCGCGTGTCGCTGTTCGCGCCGGAAGTCGACGAAGAGCGGCTCGCGAACCTGAAGGACGAGCTGCTCGCGGCGATCGATGAGACCGACGCCGGCGAGCCTGCGGACGAGACGGCGAACGCCTGATCCGGGCCGCGCACGGTCGGGCCCCGTGCGGTGGATGGGGCTGTCCGCGCTCTTCCGGGGATAGCCGACGCCCGCGGGAGAGAGCCGGGGGAAGGCCACTCGGTTCGGCAGGCGACCGCAGGCCTTCCGTCCGTCCCGCCCGCTGCGTCCCGGGCGACCGCGCCCGCTGCGTCCCGGGCGACCGCGCCCGCTTTCCGTTGGGGAACCGGGTGGATCCCGAGTGGGTGCCGGCAGCGTCGGGGTGGCCGGCGGGCGGGGCGGGTCGCCGGGGCTTCGGCCTCTGACGACACCAGAGGGCCGGCCTGGGGCTGGCACGTCCCGGGAATTCCACCCGATTTTTGGGCGCTCTTTTCCCCGCCCATCTTCTGCTCCCCCCAGCCCTGGTGGGGGAGGTCGTTCTCAAGCGCTGGTGGATGTGGTGTGGGTGCTGGGGTGGAGTTGGGTGGGTGTTGAGTGCCACTCACTCCAGTTTCATGCGCTTGACGTCGACAAAAGTGGGTGTAGGGTGGTTGAGGTCCGGAACGGGGACAGCTCCCCCGCGACGGTTCGAACCCCCAGGTAGATGACGACCATGACGGGTCCCGCCTTCCGAGGTGCCTCGACGCACAGTCTCGACGACAAGTCGCGGCTGATCGTTCCGAAGCGCATCCTCGATCGGCTCCCGCGAGTGGAAACCAACTTCGTCCTGACCGCAAGTCCGGACGGCTGCCTGCTGCTGCTGGATCAGCGCAGCTTCGAGGAGGTCTCGGGCCAGATCGGTGGGAGCCTGCTCGACCGGAACCCCGAGAACCGTGGCTTGAACCGGCTCCTCCTCGGCCATGCCGAGGACGTGTCTCCGGATCGGGCCGGCCGGATTCTCATCCCCGAGGTCCTGCGTCACTACGCCGGCATCGGGGACGCAAGGGAGGTCGTCGTCGTCGGGGCGGGCACCTGGATCGAGCTCTGGGCTCCTGATCGCTGGTTCCGCGCCTTGGACGGAGCGTCCTCCAGCTCTTTGGCAGAAGGCAGAAAGGTCGAGCCGGTGGGGGGCTGAGAGGTCCCGAACCGTGCTGGTCCACTCTCATCGAACTCGGGACGGGCGGTCGCCCGGGATCGGTGGGTCATGAATGGGCAGGAGTCCCTCGGAACTCCCGCAGACGACGCGCATGGGCCGGTCAGGGTCCACGAGCCGGTGATGCTGCGGGAGAGTCTCGAGACGCTGGGACTGCTCCCGGGCATGACCGTGGTGGACGGGACCGTCGGCGCCGGTGGGCACGCCGCGGCTTTCGCAGCCGCGGTCGCGCCTGACGGGTGGCTGATCGGACTCGACCGGGACGCCGAGATCCTGGCTCACGCGGAGGTCGCGCTGCTCGAAGCGCGCGGTCGCCACCACGGACCCAGGGTCGCGCTTCACAACGCTCCGTACGCCGAGCTTGCGGCGGTCCTCCGATCTCGGGGGATCGCCGCCTGCGATCGGGTCTTCCTCGACCTCGGCGTCAGCTCGCTCCAGCTCGATTCTCCCTCTCGCGGATTCTCCTTCATGCGTGACGGTCCTCTGGACATGCGGATGGGTCAGGACCCGGACGTTCCGACGGCCGCGGACTGGCTGCGGGGCGTCCGTCCCGCGGAGCTCGAGCGGGTCCTCCGCGAGTATGGGGAGGAGCGGTTCGCCGGGCGCATCACGCGTGCGATCGTCGAGGCGCGCCGTCGCCACCGCATCGAGCGCACCTCCCAGCTGGCCGATCTCGTGGTCGGAGCCGTGCCGGGGCCCGCTCGGCATGGTCGCATCCACGCCGCGACGCGCACCTTCCAGGCGATCCGCATCGCCGTGAACGACGAGCTCGGGCAGCTCGAGCGTGGCCTCGAAGCGGCGCTGTCCGCCCTGCGCGAGGGTGGGCGGATCGCCGTCTTGACGTTCCACAGCCTGGAGGACCGGATCGTCAAGCGGTTCCTCCGCGAGCGCACCGAGCTGCCGTTCCGCAAGCCGATCATCGCCGCCGACGCGGAGTGTGCGCGGAACCCGCGCGCGCGGTCGGCGAAGCTGCGGTGCGGGATCAGGAGGACTGCCGCATGAAGTGGTTCCTCGCAGGTCTCGCGTTCGCAGGAGTGGTGGCCCTCGCCGTCGCGACGGCTGCGCTCGAGGCGCACAACATCCACCGGCGCCGTGCGATCCAGGAGGTCGTCGACCGGCTGGACGCGGTGCGCATCGCGTCCGTCACCGAGGAGCTGCGGCTCCGTGACGCCACCCGCCTGCCTGAGCTCGCACGTCACTGGATTCGTCTCCAGCTGCGCGTCGAGGGGAGGGAGGGGTCGTGATCGACGCCCGGGACCGCCTGCGCATGGGCATCCTGTTCGGCACGCTGTCCGTGCCGTTCGTGGCGGTCCTGGTCCGACTCGCGGACCTGCAGCTGGTGCGCCCTGCATCGGCTGGAGGGCACTCGATTCCGCTGAAGACCTCGGCGATCCCCGCCGAGCGCGGTCGGATCCTGGATCGCAACGGCGAGGAACTCGCGTCCGATCGTCCGGTCTACGAGGTGCGGGCCGAGATCCAGGCGGTGCCGGGTCTGCCCGGTGCGGACCCGCTGGGGCGCGTCGATCTCGACGTCCTCCGTGCGTTCAAGAACCGCGTCGTCACCGACGTCCTGTGGGCGCTGGGCAAGGACCCCGATCGCTTCCGGGACCCGGCGTCGCGCGATGCCGTGCGGGAGACGCTCGAGAAGCGCGTGATCCGTGCGCTCGAGCGTGCGGTCGACGCCGAGCGGAAGTCGATCGACTTCTTGATCGACCGGACGATCGATGACGCCGATGCGATCGTCGCGCTCCGCAGCCTCGACTGTCGGTCGAAGGGGCGCACCCGCGACGAAGCCGTGACGTGGCGCGTGTTCCTGCACGAGAACGTGCGCTTCGAGCGCGTGTACGCCGAGCCGGACCACGCGGCTGGCGTGATCGGGCTCGTGCGCGACGAGCCCCTCGTCGTCGACGGGAAGACGGTTGCCGACCGGCGCCCGATCAGCGGGTTGGAGCGCCTGGCCAGTCTGCTCCCGCAGCAGGACGGGGAGCACAGTCGGCTCGTGGATGCGCTGAGCCGCTCGATGTGGATCGACCGACGTCGCGAGCCCAAGCCGGGAGCGGTCGTGCAGACGACGCTCGATCGGAGCCTGCAGCGCCGGGCGGACCTCGAGGTGGCTCGGGCCGCAGAAGACGTCGCGGAGCACTACGGCAGCGTCCCCGAGTGGGCAGGTCTCGTGCTCGTCGATGTGAAGACGGGCGGCATCCTGGCGGCGGCGAGCTACACGGCCGCCAGGGACGGGAGTCGCGACCGGAACGGCGCGTTCGCGCCGACGCAGCGGCTGTTCCCTCCCGGCTCGGTGGTCAAGCCGCTCCACGTCGCGATGGTCCTCGAGCGCGGGCTGCTCGACTGGAACGAGACGATCGACTGTCGTCCCGGCTACCTCGCGGGCAGTGACTTCCTGCGTCCGGTGCCCGCGCGACGCACCATCCGTGACTCGCACCAGAACGGCCCGCTGCCGGTGGCGCAGGTCCTGATCCAGAGCAGCAACATCGGTGCGATCCGGATCGGGCTGCGCCTGGGGCCGGACGGCCTGGACGAGTACCTCGAGCGATACGGCTTCGGCCTCCCGAGCGGGGCCGAGCTGCCGGGCGAGTTGGTAGGCGGCGTGCCGCAGCAGATCGCGGCCCAGTCGGCCAACGAACAGTACGTCTACGCCGGGCCGTCGGTCCTGTTCGGCTACCAGATCCAGGCGACGATCCTCCAGGTCGCGCGCGCATATCTGACGTTCCTGTCCGGCTACGCGCGTGACCTCCACCTCGTGGCCGGTAGCCCCGACTCGGCGGAGCCGGCGGGGGAGCGGTTCCTCAGCTCGGCGACGCTCGACACGGTGAAGGGTGCTCTCGTCGGCGTGCTCGAGGACGAGCACGGCACCGCGCGTCGTGTCGGATCGTGGGTCAAGAAGCTCCGGGTCGATGGCTACGTCGATCTGGAGATCGCCGGCAAGACCGGCACGTCCCAGTACGCCGGACGCGCGCGCCGGTGGGACGGTGAGGTTGTCGAGGGTGACATCCGCACCGCGTCTTTCGTTGGCTTCACGCCAGTGCGCGACCCGCGGTTCCTCGCGGTGTGTGTGGTCCAGAAGGTGGGCGCTTCGTCTTTCTACGGAGGGACGTATGCTGCGCCTGCCGCTTCCAGACTCCTGTTCGAAGCCCTTGTCAGGGCGTCGAAGGAGTCGACGGCGCGTGCGGATCGGTCAGGGTCCACGCGCGTCGCAGGCGGAGCAGGGCCGGGGGGCCCTGCGATTCTCTCGAGGCGGTAGATGACGGAGTTGGCTTATCCCTCGGGTCTCCACCCGCGGGCAACGGGCATGAGACTGCAGGACTTCAAGAGCCTGCTGAAGCCGCGGGTCGTGCTGCGCTTCGCGGACGAGGTTGTCGAACGCATCGCGTTCCACAGCGGCGACGTCGAGCCCGGCACGCTGTTCTTCGCGATTCCCGGCAACAAGCTGGACGGCGCGAGCTACGTCGACGAGGCGCTGGATCGCGGCGCGATCGCGATCGTCAGCGAGCGGCCGATGAGTCTCCGGGTGCCGGTGTTCGTCGTGGAAGACGTGCGCCGAGCCCTCGCAGACTCGGCGTGTCACTTCTACGAGAACCCGTCCGCCGAGATGGATGTGATCGGAGTCACGGGGACGAACGGCAAGACGACCGTCACCCACATGATCCGGCACATCCTCGAGACCGACGGTCGGTCTGCAGGTCTGCTGGGCACGATCTCCTACGAGTTCGGCGGGCGGCGGCTGCCTGCCCCCAACACGACGCCCGATCCGGTGCGGCTGCAGGGCTACCTGCGCGAGATGGCCGACCGTCGGATCGAGGCCTGTGCGATGGAAGTGTCGAGCCACGCGCTGGTCCAGGAGCGCGTGCGCGGCGTGCGTTTCGGGGTCGGCGTCTTCCTGAACCTGACCCAGGACCACCTCGACTACCACGGCACGATGGGGAGCTATGCGGCTGCCAAGGCGCGGCTGTTCCGGCAGCTTCCGCCGGGAGGGACGGCGGTGCTCAACGCCGACGCCGACCCGGCCGCCGTGTCTGCGATGTACGACGCGCTTCCGATGGGCACGCGCGTGGTCTCGTTCGGTCGTGCGCCCAGCGCCACGATCCGTGCCCAGAACATCCGCTGCAGCATGGATGGCGCCCGCTTCGGGCTCGTGATGCCGCACGGTGTGCTGGACGTCAGCCTGCCGTTGCCGGGAGAGCACAACGTCGAGAATGCGCTCGCCGCTGCCGCGACGTGCCATGCGCTCGGCGTTTCCGAGATCTCGATCGCCCATGCGCTCGAGACGATGCCGCCTGTCCGGGGTCGGATGGAGCTGGCGGCCGCGCGCGGTGGGGTCCGGGTCTTCGTCGACTACGCACACACTCCCGATGCGCTCGAAAAGGCATGCGTCGCGCTGCGCAGTCTGACGGATGGGCCGGTCACCGTCGTCTTCGGCTGCGGCGGAGATCGCGACCGCACCAAGCGACCCCAGATGGCGGTTGCAGCGGCGCGCTTCGCGGATCGGCTGATCCTGACCAGCGACAACCCGCGGAGTGAGAGCCCGGAGCAGATCCTGGATGACGTCGAGGCCGGCGTGCTGCGTCCGCCCGCGGGTGCCGATCTGCGCGCGCGCGAATACGCCCGACTGGTGGACCGTGCGGAGGCGATCGAGCGTGCGGTCCGGCTCGCGCGTCCGGACGAGACGATCCTGGTCGCGGGCAAGGGGCACGAGACCTACCAGGACTTCGGTGACACGGTCGTTCCGTTCGATGACCGCGAGCACGCCCGTCGCGCGATGGACCGGTTCGGCCCGGCGGGGCAGGAGCCACGCGGATGGTGACCATGAACCGAGCTGCTTCGTGGTTGTCCCCGGCCGCCGTCGCGAAGGTGACGGGCGGCCGCGTCGTCCGGACCGGTCGCCCCGCGCTGCGCGTCGTCACGGACAGTCGTCAGGTGGGCCCCGATACGCTGTTCGTGGCCCTGCGGGGCGCGAACTTCGACGGGCATGACTTCGTGCCGGGCGCGCTGCGCGCTGGTGCCGCAGGCGTGGTCGTCGAGCGCCCGCTGGAAGGACGGGTGTTGGGCGGCGAGGGTTTCGTCGTCCGCGTCGCGGACTGCGGTCGGGCGCTGATCGATCTCGGGCGAAGCCATCGCGAGCGCCGCACTGCGCGCGTCGTCGGGATCACCGGCTCGTGTGGCAAGACCAGCACCAAGGACATGCTCGGATTTGCGCTGTCCGGCCTCGTGCCGACGGTGTTCTCGCCGAAGTCCTTCAACAACCACATCGGCGTCCCGCTCTCCCTGCTCGCGATCCGCCCCGAGACCGAAGTCGCGGTCGTCGAGATCGGCACCAACGCCCCGGGTGAGATCGCTGGGCTGACCGCTGTCGCCCAGCCGGACATCGGCATCCTGACCTGCGTGCGGGAGGCCCACCTCGCCGGCCTCGGCACGCTCGAAGGGGTCGCCGCCGAAAAGGCCGAGTTGCTCCGCGGACTGCGTCCGGGTGGCGTTGCGATCGTCAACGGCGACGACCCGGCGTGCGCCGCGATCGCGGAAACGCTCGGAGGAGAGGTTCGCCGGTTCCGCGTCCAGGGAGAGGCGGACTGGTTCGCAACGGACCTGCGGTTCCACGGGCTGGGCACTTCCTTCCGGCTCCACGGTGTGCGCCGGGGTGGCGGTGAGTGGTCGGTGACACTGCCGCGCCTCGGGACGCACAACGTCCTGAACGCGATGGCTTCGATTGCCGCTGCGGCCGAGCTTGGCGTGCCGGTCGATGACGTGGTGGCTGCGCTCGCGGGGCTGCCAGCGAGTGAGCGGCGACTCGAGCCGAAGTCGGTCGGCGGTGTCCAGATCTTCGACGACACCTACAACATGAATCCGGCGTCCGCCCGCGCGGCGCTGCACGCGCTGTCGAGCATCGACACGCGGGGTCGCAAGACGGTCGTGTTCGGCGAGATGAAGGAGCTCGGCGCTCGTTCCGACGAACTCCATCGTGAGCTCGGTGCCGAGGTGGCCGTGCAGGGTGTCGACCGGCTGGTCGTCGTCGGGTCGGGCGCTCGGCCGATCGTCGACGGAGCCATCGCGCGCGGCATGTCCGCCGAAGCGGTGAGCCATCTCGACTCCTCCTCGGCCGTGCTCGACGTGCTGCTCGCCGAGCTGGAGCCGGGTGACCTGGTGCTGTGCAAGGCTTCTCGGGGGGTGGCGCTCGACCGCCTCGTGGATGGACTCGTGCGTGCGCTGGGGGGCGACCGCGACTTCGGCGGTTCGATCTGACGATTGCTCTACGAGCTCTTCTTCACAGCCGACGGTCCGCGCTTCGATCTCCCGGGGATCGGACTCTTGCGCTACATCTCGTTCCGCGCCGTGGCCGCAGCGGTGCTGGCCTTCGCGCTGGCGCTGTTCTTCGGCGGTCGGACCATTCGCTGGCTCCGCGGCGCCTCGATCGGCGAGGACACCGGCAAGACCGACTCGGCGCAGCTGGCGGAACTCCACAAGGGCAAGATCGGCACGCCCACGATGGGTGGGATCTTCCTGATCGGCGCGACGTTGGCTGCGGCGGCCGCGCTCTGTCGTTTCGACGGGATCAACCGCTTCACGCTGCCGGGGCTCGTGCTGGTCGCGTTCTACGCGGCCGTCGGGCTCGCCGATGACTGGATCAAGCTGCGCGTCGCCGGCAAGAACGGCCTGAGCAAGCGCCAGAAGCAGGGTCTGTTGACGGCCGCAGCGATCGGCGTCGCGCTCTGGGTGGTCGCCGAGGGGTTGGGGGGAGAGGCGGGTCCGCAGTTCCATCTGCCGTTCGTCACCGAACCGCTGTTCTCGATGGGGGCCTTCGGTTTCGCGGTGCTGGCTGTGCTCGTGCTGACCGGGACGGCCAATGCCGTCAACCTGACGGACGGCCTCGATGGACTGGCGATCGGCTGCGCCATCACGTCGACCATCGCCTTCGCGGCCATCTGCTACTTCGTCGGGCGCTCGGACTTCTCCGAGTACCTGATGGTCGAGCACGTGCCCGGTGCGGGCGAGCTGACGGTCCTGCTCGGAGCCCTGCTCGGCGCGTCCTTCGGTTTCCTGTGGTTCAACGCGCCGCCCGCCCAGGTCTTCATGGGGGACGTCGGCAGCCTCGCTCTCGGCGGCACGCTGGGCTACGCGGCCCTCGTCAGCCGCACCGAGGTGATCCTGCTGGTCGTCGGCGGGGTATTCGTCGCCGAGGCCGTGTCGGTCATCGTCCAGGTCGCCTCGTTCAAGACCCGCGGCGTCCGCGTGTTCCGCTGCGCGCCGATCCACCACCACTTCCAGTTCGGTGGGACTCCGGAAACGCGCATCGTCGTGCGCGCCTGGCTGATCAGTGCGCTGCTCGCCCTGACGAGTCTCCTCCTCTTCAAGATCAGGTGACCATGAGCCACGCACTCGCCGCCCGAGATCCCGGTTTCCGCACCCGCGTGCGTGAACTGGACTGGCTGATGCTCGCCGTCACGGTGCTCTGCTGCCTGGGGCTCGTGATGGCGGTCTCGGTGCAGTCCGTGCAGGACGGCGGAGACCCGCTCCAGGCCATGAAGGCGCAGGGGGCGAAGCTGGTCGCGGGCGTCGTGTTCTTCGTCGTCTGCGCGGCGGTCCGGATGGAGTGGCTGGAGAAGGCCGCTCCCTGGCTGTTCGGTGTGGCGACGGCCATGGTCTTCGCGGCGGCTCTCTTCGGTCCCGAATGGAACGGGGCGCGCCGCTGGATCCCGATTGCCGGCCGTTCGTTCCAGCCTGTCGACTTCGCTCGGCTGGCGCTGATCGTCGTCACCGCGCTCCGGATTGCGCAAGCGGGCGAGCGACTGGGGGAGCTGCGGGGCGGGTTGATCCGCGTGATGTTCCCGGCGCTGCTGCTGACCGCAGGGCTGTTCCTGCAGCCGGACAATGGCAACGCGCTGCTGTCGATCGTGGTGTGCACGCTGATGGCGTGTGCGGGTGGCGTGGCCCTGCGTTGGCTGATCGCTGCGGCTTGCATCGCGATCCCGTCGGCGTTCCTCATCATCACGCAGCACGACTACGTGCGGACGCGCATCGAGCGTTTCGTCAACGAAGACCCACCGTACCAGGTGCGCCAGTCGCTGATTGCGATCGAGAACGGCGGCGCCTTCGGTCAGGGTGTCGGCGACGGCTGGCGCAAGCTCGGCTACGTGCCGGAGCCGCACAACGACTTCGTCTTCGCCATCGTCGGTGAAGAGCTCGGTTTCGTGGGTGCCGCCTCGGTGGTGCTTCTGTATCTTCTCCTCGGATTCGTAGGCTGGCGGTTGGTCTCACGAATCCAGGACCCGTTCCGACGCTACGTGGTGTTCGGCTGCTCGATTGCGATCTGCATCCAGGCAGCTGCAAACCTCATGGTGACGACGGGGCTCGCTCCGGCGAAGGGCATCGACCTGCCGTTCGTCAGCGCGGGTGGAACCAATCTCGTGGCCTCACTCGGGGCCGTGGGGCTGATCGGCAATGCAGCCCGGTCAGGCCTCAGAGACGATTCTTGAAGGGAGGGTGTGATCCAATGGGCCAGCTGGAACGCTACGGGCTCTACGTTCTCGTCGTCGTGATCTTCCTGATCCTGGGCGTCGCCATCATGGGCGATGATCCGGGTCGTCCGCCGCTCGTCGGCGCACCGCAGAACAGCACGAGCCGAGCGCCCACCGCGCAGCTCGACGTCTCGGGTTTCTCGGTGCCGACGGCGCGCGAGAACCTCGACGCTCTGTTCGGGTTCGGCGAAGGTGAAGATGTGGCGTTCACGCCGCCGGCACCGGCCGTTTCGCCCGACCCCGTGCCGGTCGACCCCGTGATCGACGACGCGCGGATCCAGGATGTCTACATCGCGGACGTCGTCCCTGCTCCCGCTCCTGTGCCGGCACCCGGCACGGTCAAGCCGCGCGTCTACCGCGTCCAGAAGGGCGACAGCCTCGCGCGGATCGCGTCGCAGATGCTGGGCAGCGAGACGAAGGTCAAGGCGATCCTCGCCGCGAACCCCGGGCTCAAGGATCCGAACCGGATCTCGATCGGTCAGGAGCTCGTGATCCCGAGTCTGGCAGAAGGTGCTTCGACCGAGGGCGCTCCGGCGACGAACCTCGGTGCGCTGGCCGAGGCGTCAGCGCGCCGCTCCGAGCCTGCCGCGCCGATCGCGC
>JBEAPQ010000351.1:0-4271 GCA_041164325.1 Planctomycetota bacterium
CCGACTGGGTCAGCTGGCCGTTCGCGTCGAGCACCGTCGGCAGCACGTTGATCTGGCCGGCGACGAAGAGCTCGCCGATGCCGGGCACCGTCAGCGGACCGGGCGTCACCGACAGCAGGACGGCGACCGCGGCGTTCGCCGCACCCTGGACCGACAGGTTGACGCTGCCGCCGAGCGGGACCTGCTCGGGCGTCACGCGCATCTCGACGGCCGGGCCGGGGACCGCCGCGAAGTCGGCGATCTCGAGGTCGTCGATGTTCCAGCCGCCGGCGCGGAACGGCAGCAGAGCCGACAGGTTCCACGCCAGGTTCAGCGTCTGGCCGACGAACGGCGTCAGGTCGTACTCGAGCTGCTGCCAGCCGGTCTCGCTCTCGCCGCTCGACGTGAACAGCACCTGGCCGTTGGCCGTGAACTGCGCCGCGTCCAGCGGGGCGACCGACAGCCAACGCTTGTAGCGGAGGGTCGGGGCGGTTGCACTGCGCAGGTCGATGCCGGGGGCGGTCAGCGTCTGGTTGCAGAACCACTCGTAGGCGCCCTGGCCGGTGATGCCGAGGTCGACGCCGACGACGTTCCGGCCGTCGGCGGCGGCCGTCGGGTCGGCCCAGTTGAAGCCGAGGCTCGAGCCGGTTCGGCCCGCGGGCGCGCCGAACTGCCACTCGTTGCCTGCGCCCGACGAGTTCCAGCCGGCAGTGCTGCCTTCGAAGCTCTCGCTGTAGATCTGCGTCAGCTGGCCGACTCGATACTCGAAGAAGCCCTCGCGCGGCAGCTTCACGGTGCGGCCCGACGAGTGCTGGACTTCGATCACGTAGCGGACGGCCGACGGCGAGACGACGCCGGGCAGCAGCGCCACGTGCTCGTCCCCGTTGCCGGTCGGGAGCAGCGGGCGACGGAGCGACGGGACGAGCGCGCCGTAGACGATCTCGGCCTGCTGGATCGTGCCGGTCAGGGCCGTCAGGTCGGCGCGGACGAGGCGCGGTTCGAGCGGGCGATCGAACGTGCCGAGCGGCGCGTGCGTGATGTCGACGATCTGCAGCTCGGGGTAGGGCAGGCGGCGGCGGATGCTCGCAGCCTCGAGGACGCTGTAGTTCGGCGTGCCGTTGGCGAGGTTGCCGTCGTCGTCGTCGAGGAGGAAGACCTCACGGACCGCGTCCGGCTGGTTGCGGGCGTTGCCGACGATCGACGCGACGACGATCGCGTCGGCGCGGGCGATACCGGCCGTGCGGCCGAGCGACTGGATCAGGTCGCGACGCACTTCCCAGGCCCATCCCATCCAGCATTCACCCTTCGGGTGCGGGGCGCCGCCGCTCGGGAAGCCGCCCGGCGGGTAGGTCACGTTGTTGAGCGCGGTGCGGACGATGCCGCCGGTCGTCGTGAAGTCCTTGCCGACGATCGGGTCGTCGAGCCGGTAGATCGACAGGATGTCGCCCCAGCCCTCGGACAGGCCGTCGACCTGGCTGATGCCGCCGAACTGGTCGTCGAGGCCGTGGCCCCACTCGTGGTAGATGACCGACGAGAACGCGGTCATGTTGCAGCCGCCACCCGGCGAGTAGAAGTTGATCGAGTTGGCCGTGTAGTAGGCGTTGCACGTCGACGCGCGGTTGACGGTCGCCGTGACCTGCGAGATCGCGTTCATCGGTCCGACGTTGCCGACCAGCGAGCGCAGCCAGCGGTTGGCGTCGTCGACGAACCAGAACACCGTCGGCTGCGACCACTCGGAGTCGGGCGCGTTCTGCGACAGCAGCTGGATCTGCGCCGGCGTGCCGGGCGTCGCCTGGACCGAGGCCGAGACCGGCGTGCCGGTCAGCGCCTGGACGTTGCGGATGTGCTCGCCCGAGCCGGTCGCGAAGTCGACGCTGACGGTGACGGGGGTGGTGCCGGTGTAGGGGATCGAGAAGTCGCCGTTCGCGTCCGTGAACGCCGTGCCGACACCCTGCGCGGTCACGCGCAGACCCTGCAGCGGGGTGTTGGTCAGCGGGTCGAGCGGGCTCTTGCCGAGGTTGATGTAGCTCTGGACGTTGCCGGTGATCGCGACCGGGGCTGCCGGGCGGCGTCCGCGGGCGAGGTCGCGGCCGATGTGGCCGTTGGTGCCCGTCTCGGAATCACCGCGCACGTGCGTGTGGCCCATGCTGCAGCGGTAGACCTCGTCGATGTGCCGGAGCACGGCGCCGGTGCGCGCGTCGACGAAGACCTTGCCGACGACCGGCTCCGGGCCGGTTCGGACATCGACCTGGACCTGCCACGCCAGCTGGGGAACGGCTTCGGCCTTGGCGTCGATGTCGGCGTGGATGACGAGCTCGGCGTTCGGCTCGACGGTCACGGCGCCGCCCGAGGCCTCGGGGGTCACGCGCAGGTGCTGGTGGGCGAGCGCCCAGGCCAGATCGGCGGCGACAGTGGGGTTGATCGAGAATCCCGCGGGAATGTGGACCGCCTGGCTCCCGAACATCGACACGACGCCCGACCGGTGGATGCGGACGTCGGCGCGGGCGTCGGTCACGCGGAGACCGCGGAAGCGCTGGTCGTAGACGAAGACGAAGACGTTGTCCGTGGGCACGCCGATCGTCTCGACGAACGTCGACTCGCCGCGCCCGAGCAGCTTGGCGTAGCGGTCGAGGGTCTCGGTCGCGTAGCGGCGGGCGAGCCGGATGTCTTCGATCGCGGCGTCCTGGACGCGGATGCCGGTGCCGTAGATCGCCTTCGGGGTGACGGTGGCCGGGTTCCAGTCGGCCTTCCACAGGGGGCCCTGCTCGGCGGTGAACGCCGTCCAGGCGTCGGCGATGGCCTGGTGCTCGGGACGGAGCTCCTGCGCGAGCGCGACGGCCGGCAGGAGGAGGGGGAGGAGGAGGCTTCGCATGTCGTTCGGAGAAGCGTGAGGTCGATCGAGACTCGGGGCAGGGCTTGGAGTGTGTGACGAAGTCTCGTCACACACTCCGATGCGGCCGCGGAGCGGCCGCCAAGCAGGCAAAGCAGAGGCTGTAAACTGAGTTGGATACAGCCTCTGTGAGTGTGTGACGAAGTCTCGTCACACACTCCGATGCGGCCGCGGAGCGGCCGCCAAGCAGGCAACTCGGAGGCTGTAGGCTGGCTTGGTCACACCCTCCGAGCGGTTCGCAACGTGGCCGGGTCCAGACTCGGTCCGTCGGCGCGCCTCCAATTATCGACCGGGATGTCCGATCTTGTGTAGAGGTGCAGACACGGCCGAGCGGAAGGTCGGAACGGCCTCGCACAGCTAGAATCCCGCCCCGTGACCCCACGCCGTTTCGTTGCTGCCCTCCTCGCACTCGCCCTCGGGTCCGCGGCGTGGCTCCCCGCCCAGGAAATCCGCGGCGTCTGGATCGCCCGCGACGGGCTGACCTCGAAGCGCAAGATCTCCCAGTCGCTCGACGCGGCGCGCGCCGCCAACCTCAACGTCGTCTGCGTCAACGTCTGGAGCCGCGGCTACACGCTGCACCCGTCCGCCGTGATGCAGCGTGTGGCCGGCGTCGCCCAGGACCCGGGCTTCGTCGGCCGTGATCCGCTCCAGGAGACGATCGTCGAGGCGCACCGGCGCGGCATGGAGGTCGAGGCCTGGCTCGAGTACGGCTTCTGCGCCGGCTGGTCGGGTCACCTCCCGGGACCGGGTGGGCGCGGGCCGGTGCTCAACGCCCACCCGTCGTGGACCGCGGTCGACGCGAGCGGCAACACGTCGGTCACCGACGCGAACGGGACGTTCTACTGGCTCGCGCACGAGAACCCGGACGCGCGCGCCTTCCTCCTCGACCTCGTCGACGAACTCGTCGACCGCTACGACATCGACGGCGTCCAGCTCGACCGCATCCGCTACCCGTCGACCGCCTTCGGCTACGACCCGGCGACCGTGTCTGCCTACCGGGCCGCGAACGGCAACCGCAACCCGCCGTCCAACGGCACCAACAGCGGCTGGATGCGCTGGCGTGCCGACGCGCTGTCGACGTTCGTGGCCGACGCCCGCGCCCGCGTCCAGGCGCGGCGCTACACGGTGCGCACGACCTGCGCGCCGATCGCGATGGACACGGCCTACAACTCGTTCCTGCAGGACTGGCCGGCCTGGGTGCGCGACGGGGACCTCGACTTCTGCTACCCGCAGATCTACCGCACGACGCTGTCGTCCTACGTGTCGACTCTCGATGCGAACCTCGCGCGCGTCCCTTCGGTCTTCCGCAGCCGGATCATCCCGGGCGTCCGAGCGGTCACGGGGACGTCGACCGCGGACGTCCTCGGCATGGTCCAGGCCAACCGCCAGCGCGGGCTGCAGG
>JBEAPQ010000352.1:0-3901 GCA_041164325.1 Planctomycetota bacterium
TGCCGACGAACTTGTCGTCGGCGAACTGGTAGGTCAGGTCGCGAACGAAATTGCCCGGAGTCACGAACAGGGCGACATCACCGGCGACGATGGGCCGGGGCTTCGACGCGCCGTAGTACGACTGCGGCCGGACTGACACCGTGCTGGGGGTGATGACGCCGCTCTGCCCGCCGGTCAGTCGGTACTCGCCGCCGCTGGTCAGGAGCATCAGATCGGTCAGCGGCACGATGTGCTTGATGTCGTTGATGCGCCGGGCGGCGATCGAGGCGACGATGCCGTCGCTGTCGAGCGCGGGCACCGATCGGCTGAAGTTGTTGAAGTGGCCGATCTGGCTCGCCCAGAAGCGGCTGGGGTAGGTGTTGGAGTTCGCAAACCAGCGCCGCTGGCCGAAGAAGCCGGTGCTGCCCGGGTAGCGGTCGGTGCCGTCGTTGAAGTCGTCGAACGGGTTGTACAGGCGCGGCGGCGTCTGCGAGTAGTCCGGGTCGATGTTCTTGTCTTCGAACGCGTTCTTGGTCGTCGTCCCTATGAAGCCGAGGACGCCGAACGTGTCGGTCGCGTAGACGTTGTAGTAGAGCGCACCGGCGACCGTCGTCCACGAGATCGTGTTGTCCCAATTCGACGCCGCGCTCGGGTGCGCGGAGATCGTCAAAGGGTAGACGTTGCCGCCGCTGGTGTACGTGTTGAACCCAGTGCTGTCGACAGGCACGCCGTCCAGCATCCGCAGGCTGAACGTCGTCGCCGTCAGGAAGCGGACTTGAAACCGGCGCCCGTTGATCTCGGTCATGCCGACGACGCCGTCGATCTCGATCTCGTCCAGATCCGCGAGGCCGTGCCCCTCGGCGGTCGTGACGACGGCGGGGTTTGCCTTGCTGACGCCGGTGATCGACAGGCTGGTCGTGGTGCCGTCGCCGAGCACGCAGCGCCCGCGCAGGCTCTCCTCCTCGTCGTCCGCGCTGATCGCCGTCACCGCGTACTGGCGGGGCTGCACAGCCTTCTCGAACGTGCCGCCGGAGGTGTAGGTCGTGAACCCCGTGCTGTTCACGGCAGTGCCGCTGTCGGCATAGGCGATGGTGAACTCGTTCGAGTTCACGACGGTCACGGTGTACAGGAAGTTGTTCACCTCGACCATGCCGCCGACGCTGTAGATGTGGACCTTGTCGCCGGTGCTGAGGCCGTGCCCTGACGCGGTCACCTGCGCGGGGTTGGCCTTGGTCAGCGCGGTGATCGACCTTGTGGTGACGGTCGTGTTGGTCTCGACAGAGATGCCGGTCGGCGACGCCTGATCCGGCGTCAGGTCGACCTCGCTC
This sequence comes from Planctomycetota bacterium, assembly GCA_041164325.1. Lineage (GTDB taxonomy): Bacteria > Planctomycetota > UBA1135 > UBA1135 > UBA2386 > JAQCBR01. The sequence goes on from JBEAPQ010000352.1 coordinate 1,308, forward strand.
AGCGTCCAGCTGTCGTTGTCGATCCGCACCAGCTCCTGCGGCGGGTAGTCCGGGTGGCAGAGGGTCATCACGTCGCCAGACTGGGCGTAGATGATGTCGAACAGGTCAGCGGCCGCCCACGGCGTCACGATCTCGTAAGGCGGCGTCGCGGTCCCGCCGGACGTGTAGGCGGTGTACGCGCTGCCATCGATGTCGTTGCCGTTCAGGTCCTGCAGCTCGAACGTGTTGGCGGCGACGTTGGCGACGAGGAAGTTGCGGCCGTTCAGCTCGGTCATCCCGGCGACGCCGGTGATGTAGACCTCGTCGCCGTTCGACAGCCCGTGCGCCGTAGACGTGACCACGACCGGGTCCGCCGCGGTCGCGCCGGTGATCGTCTTGATCGACGCGCTGTCGAGGATCTGCGCGCCCAGCGCGTGGAAGCGCATGTAGGCGTCGCCCAGCTCCAGCACGAACGTCTGGCTGTCGTTGAACTCGAACTCGACGATGCGGTACGGGCCCGCGCCCGGCTTGGCCCGCGCGACGAAGCGCGTGCCCGGGCGGGACATCATCGCGCCGGTGAACGTGGCGACAAAGTTCTCCGCCTTCTCGACGGCGACGACTCGTTTGCCGAGATCGACGCGCGCGCCAATTTGCGGCGACACCTCGCCGCCTGCCATGCTGGGCTGGATGATGCTGGTCATGCCTTAGAGCCTGCTCCTGAGCCAGTCGGGGTCGCGGTTCTGCTCCTCGGTCACGCCTTCGTTGCTGTCGTTCTGCTTCGCCTGCCCGATCTGGATGATGGACTCGCGGCGGACGCGCTCGGTGATGTTCTCGTCCATCGTCAGAGGCCGGGCGACGGTCTCCGCCAGCCGCCAGCTGAACGCCATGACGAAGTTCGCGTCGAACTCCGTGGCGTCCGTAACCTGCGCGGTGTACTCGAACTCGGGCTCCTCTTCGTCGGTCAGGATGACTTTCGCGTTGGAGGCGTTGCGCCCGATCGTCCACTTGAGCGGCGGCAGCAGATTGCCGCGCGGGTCGAGCGGGTTGATGATCCGCCAGACACGCAGGGCGCCGCTCGGGTAGGTGTACATGTAGCCCCACTGCGCGGGCGGCGTGCCACTCAGGGCGGCGGGGCTGGTGTAGCGGAGCGCGAATTTCCACGGGTGTTCCCGCAGCAGGCTGTCCCTGACGTTTTCGTAGACGAGGTTGATCTGCTCCGCCTCGGTCGATGCCTCGGTGAGGCTCTCGATCGCGAAGCGGTCGCCGAGGTGCTGGAGGGCCAGCTTGGCGATTTGAACGTCAGAGACAGCCATCGGTCACGTCACTCCTCGGCGGTGCCCGCAGCGGCCCGGCGGGCGGCGCGACGCTGGCCGCCAGTGGTGCGGGCGACTGCGTCGGTGGGCTTCTTGGTGCGGCCACGACCTGCGACAGCTTTCGCTGCCGCGAGCTCGTCAGGGTCGGCGACCTTCGGACGGACGGTGACCGGGTCGGGCAGGCCCTGCTCAACGGCGGCTTCCTTCTCGGAGCGCCAGCTGGCGTCGTCGAGGATCTCGGCGGTCGAGGGCAGCAGCAGCCGCTGGGTCATCATGCGCTCGCCGATCTGCTTCGGCGGCTTGGTGTTCCGGTCCATGACCGGGACGGCGACCTCCTGCTCGGCGGCGAACTCGTCGGGCAGCTCGTAGACCGTGCCTGCGTTCGCGCCGCGGCCGAGACGGCCGTAGGCGGGGTGGTAGAAGCCGTTCTTGTCGAAACGTACGCGGATCATGTCACTCTTCCTTGTGATGGTGAAGGGCCGCCTAGGGCGGCCCTTCGGAGGTCATCACCGATCAGTTGTTACCGTCGGCGTAGGCCTTCCAGTACTTCAGGTCGTACGTCAGGAAGGCGTTGATGGCACCCGCGGTCACCGTGGTCGTGGCGATGGTGGCGAGGATGCCGAGGTAGCGCTCGTAGGCCCGCGCCGCGCCCGACGGCAGGGCACCCACGAAGATGTAGGCGCCTGCGTCGAGGTCGTTGGCGTCATCGCCATCGGTCACGAAGGTGCCGGTGTCGATGTGGACCGTGGCCGACCCGTCGGTGGCGATTGCCGCTTGCGCGTCGGATGCCAGCTGGAACTTGATCGTGCCAGCCGAGCCGCCGGTGATGATCGACGTGTCCGTCTGGATCACGAGGAACATCTGGCGGCCGACGCCGAGGTCCTGCGGGGTTGCGCCGAGGTCGATGACATCGCCGATCAGGGCGGTGCCAGCGCCTGCAGCGACCGAAGTCGCGTCGGCAAATTCGAGCAGCTCATCGAGGATCATGGTGTTCTCCTTTCCTCTCGCCGATTACACGACGCGTGCTTCGTTGATGCGCAGCGCATCGCAGCGGCGGATCGGGTAGCCGCCCCACGAGGTCTGCATGGTGCCGCCGACCATTTCGGTGGTCAGCGTCGAGTTGGCCACGGCGTTCGAGGTCTGGCGACGCAGGAAGCCGAGGATCTGCTTGTCCATGTACCACACGCAGCGGCCCAGCGACGGATTCGGGATCTCGCTCACCGCCCGATGCATCAGGTCGTTGAGGTCGGCCCCAGTGGTCAGGTCTGCGGTGAGCAGCGACCGATCGATGTTGCAGATCCG
>JBEAPQ010000353.1:0-8226 GCA_041164325.1 Planctomycetota bacterium
GACGTCAAGCAGTCGATCTACGGCTGGCGGGGTGGGGAGCCGCGCATCCTCGACGAGCTGGAACACGTGACGAGTCCGCCGGACCCGGTCGAGTTCGACAGTCGGCCGCTGAACCACTCGTATCGCTCGTCGCTCTCCGTGATTGCTGCGGTCAACGCGGTCTTCGATGACATCGGGCGCAACCGCGCCGTTGTGGCTGCATCTCCACCTGCCGCGGCGGAATTCGCGAAGTGGTTCGGCACGCAGTCGACGGCGCGGACCGAGCCCGGTTTCGGGCTCTTCCTCGACTTGCCCCCGAAGGGGGACGACGAGTCGGCCGAGGACGTCCGTATCCGCGTCGCGGTTGCCCGGGCGAGGGATCACTGGCTGCGCCTGCGAGGTAGCGGGGGCCGGATTGCAATCCTCGTGCGGCGCAACAAGACGGTTGGTCGGCTGGTGGCCGCGCTCAAGCGGCAGGGAGTACCCGTGGTCGGCCGTGGCGGCGGATCGCTGCTCGACACGGAGGCCAACCTTGCGCTTCTCCAGTCGTTGCATCTTGCGGCGTTCCCCGAAGACCGCGCTGCAGCCTTCGATCTCGCGACTTCTCCACTTCGGGGGTTCATCGGGCTCCCGCAGGTTCCTGGGCGTGCCGCTCGCCGGCAGGCGTCGCAGCGCCTGCGCTCGTGGTTCGCGTCGCGTGGGGTCGCGTCGGTGTTCGACGAGTGGCGCCGCGCGCTCGACGCCGAGCTCGGTCCTCGCGAGGTGGTCCGCATGCGTCAGCTGGTCGCGGCCGTCGAGCGTTTGGAGCGCGGTGCCGACCGGACACCGATCGAACTCCTCGAGCTCCTGTCCGTCGCGAAGGTCGACGATCCGGGCCACGGTGCGGTCACGGTCCTGAACGTCCACCAGTCGAAAGGCCTCGAATACGACGTCGTCATCGTCACCGATCTCGGCGAGTCGATCGTGCCGATGCCCGCCCGACAGAAGATCGTCACGCAGGCCTCCTCCGACCCTGCAGGTCGGCTCGTTCGCGTGTCTCGGGCTGTCGCCGAGCCGCTGCGTTGGTGTGAGGTGAGCGCACTCCATGACGACGAGCAGCGACGTTCGGTGCGCGAAGCGCTCTGCGTGCTCTACGTCGCGCTGACGAGGGCTCGCGACGGTCTCGAGGTGCACCTGGAGCCCCTCGCTCGCCTGAAGTCGGGCGAGGAGTCAGCAGACTCATCGCGGTCGCTCGCCGCAGTCTGTCGCGAGTCGCTCGGCGAGCCGGAGGAGGGCGCTGCCGAGATCGAAGGCTGCACGGTCCGCTGGCGGCACGGGCACCTCGCGCCGGCGCCGGACGCGGTGGATGCCTTGGATCGGGAAGAGTCCGAAGCCGATGAGCCAATTTCTCCGGCACCTCGTCTCCAGGTCGTCGGTGGGCACAGGACCCGTCGTGCCCGCGCCGCGTCCCGCCAAGCCGGCGCCGAGGAGAGGCAGCGCCTGTTCGAGCTGCCTCCCCGGGATGCGCTGGACCGCGGCCAAGCGCTCCACGCCGCGTTCGAGCTGGTGGGCTTCGTCGGCGAAGACCCTCTGCCGACCGACGAGTCCGTCGACCTCAAGATCGCCGCCGCGTGTCCGGGACGTGATGCGGAGTGGCGGCGGGAGCGGATCGCCGAGTTCCGCGACGCGATCGAGGCCGACGAGGTCCGCGCGGCACTGGCCCGCCCGGGGCCCGACGCCGAGCTGCGCCGCGAACACGCGTTCCTCCGCGTGCTCGGCGGGGCCGTCCAGGAAGGTGCGATCGACCGGCTCGTGCTCGAGCGGGACGCGGATGGACGCGTCCTTCGCGCCGAGGTCCTCGACTACAAGTCCGGGTCGACCGTGGACCCGGCTGCGCTCGACCAGAAGCACGGTGACCAGCTCCGGGCATACCGGGACGTGGTCGTCGAGCAGTTCGGCGTCGACCCGGCTGCGGTCCGGCTCTGCATCCTTGCGATCGGCGGACGCCGCCTCGTCGAGATCGGCTGACGGGACCGCACGCCGCGTCATCACGGCGTGAGAAGGTGCAGGGAGCGCGGGCCGCGTCACGACGAACCGCCAGGGACTCCCTCTTCCCCTGCGGCCGACCCGGGCGGCGGACGCCCGGTCGGCCGAGGCCCGCGCTCCTGCATCGGGGAGGGAACGGGACGGCTGGATCTCGTCGCGTTCTCCGCGAATTCCTCACAGCCTGTGACGAAATCAGTCTACAGGCTGCGACGTGCTTGCTTGGCGACGGCTCTCGCCGTCGCTGAGAGGCCTGTGACTCCATAGAGTCGCGGCGCTCTCAGCGCATCGCGACGATCCGCTCGCGATGGAACGGCACTTCGATCGCGTCGTTGGTCGCGAACCGCCTTGCGAACGCGAGCTGCAGGGAGGCGATGGCCGCCTCGTCGAGGTTCGGCAGCACGCGGCCCACGTGGCGTGCGAGCGCGTGGGGGTTCTCGAACCGGACGAGGTGCGTCGCCGTGCTCGCCTCCACGTTGCGCAGGCCGTCGGCACGGAGGAGGCGAACGAGGCCGCCGGTGCCGGGGCCCTGCAGCCCCTTCAGGCTCTCCGAGGCGAGACCCAACGCTGTCGCCTCGTCCTGCACGATCGGACAGCTGTCGGCGGCCGGGAGGTCGAGCACGAAGGTCGCTCCCGGGCGCAGGTTGCGAAGCGCCAGCTCGCCGTAGCGGTTGAGCGGCCAGCTCGGGCTCGCCGGCGGACAGGCCAGGAGGGCGTCGTGCGTTCCGAACACCTCTTGGCCGTCAGGCTCGTAGGACAGCACCGCGAGCCCGGGATGGCGGATCCCGTCGAGGGCGGCCGCGCGGTCGCGGTCCGGCTCGAGAACCGTCAGGGAGCCGTCCTCCCCGATCGAGGCGAGCACGGCGTGGACCTGGTCCGGACTCGAGGCCGTCAGCATCAGCACGCGGCCGCCGGCGCGGATGCGTGCGGCCGTCCGTGCATCGGCGAACCACGGTTCGCTCGATCGTTCTGCGCTCGGGTCGCTGCTGGTCACGCTGGGCCCCGCTCGTCGGCACGCCGCGGCGGAGGCACCGGGACGACGTCGCCATCCTCGGCGAGAACGGAGTCCGGGTGGATGGCCCTGGCCTCCTCCACGAACGGCTCGACGTCTCGGTAGCGCTGGCTGATGTGGGTCAGCACGAGCTGACGAGCTCCCGCATCGCGCGCGATCGTCGCGGCCTCGCGTGCGGTCATGTGCGCGTTCTTGTGGGCCTCGTGCACGTCCTGGTGCAGGTAGGTCGATTCACAGACGAGCATGTCCACGCCGCGCGCGAGCTCGAAGGCCGCGTCGCAGATCCGCGTGTCCATCACGAACGCGAAGCTCTGCCCGGGCCGCCGGACCGCGACGTCCTCCAACAGGACTTCGTCACCCGCGGCGTTCTGTGCGCGTCCTTCCCGCTTCAGCGTTCCGACGTCCCGGCCGGTCAGTCCGGCCCGTGCAGCAGCCTCGGCGTCGACGTTCCAGCGGTCGGGCTCGGTCAGGCGATAGCCGAAGCACTCGACCGTGTGGTCCAACCGACGTGCCTCGAGCGTCCACTCGGGCGTCTCGAGCAGGATGCCCGCCTCGGCGATCGGGTGCGGGGCGAGCCGGGCGACGTCGCGGAAGATGGAGGCCTTCCGGAGCCGGTCGTAGAACACCTGGCCGGAGCGGGGGTAGTGGACGCGGACCGGGTGGGGAACCTCGTCGAGGGAGATCCGCTGGACCAGGCTCGCAAAGCCGAGGCAGTGATCGCCGTGGAAGTGCGTGATCAGCACGTCGGAGATCGACGTCGCCGTCACGCCGAAGTGGATCATCTGCCGCTGCGTGCCCTCGCCTGGGTCGAACAACAGGCCGTCTCCATCCCAGCGGAGGAAGTAGCCATTGTGGTTGCGCCGCCGCGTCGGGACCTGGCTTGCAGTACCGAGGACGACGAGTTCGCGGACGGACATCGGGCGGCGTAGGGCAGGGCGGCGTGCGAGCGGCGGCGAGCATAGCCCCGGGTGGGGGCAGCGCACGCTTTCCGCTTGCACGCCGCCCGTCCGGATGCAGGCTGCGCCGCATGGCCCGGAGCATCCTGCCGTCCGAACTGCCGTGCATCGGTGACGAGACTCCGCTCGGGGTCGGCGACGGGCGGGTCAGCGTGCTCCTGTTCTGGTCGGCGTCCAGCGCACACTGCGAGCAGGCCCTCGCGGTGCTGGACTGGCTCCAGGTGCGGTTCGCGGCGCTGCCGCTGTCGATCGTCTCCGTCCACGTGCCGCGCGCATCGCACGAACGTGGGCGAGCGTCCGTCCTGCGCGCGTGCCGCCGACTCGGTGTCCGGCACACCGTCGTCGTCGATGACGACGGCACTGCGCGGGCGGCTCTCGGCGTCGACCGCGTGCCGACGCTCCTTCTCTTCGATGCGGATGGCGAGGAGCGGTTCCGCGGACCCGGCGTGCCGGACCGGGCGCGGTGGACGCACGCGGTCGAGGCGCTGTGTGCCGAAGCGACGGGTGAGCCCGTGGCGGTGCCGCGTGCACTCTGGCCGGACGAGCGTTCCCCGGTTCCGTGCGCGCTCCGGTTCCCGACGGGACTTGCCGTCGATGCGTCGGAAGGGCTGCTGTGGATTGCCGACACGGGGCATCACCGCGTGGTTGCGGTCGGCATCGACGACGGCTTCCTCCGGCATGGAGCGGGCACGGGGCAGGCGGGCGCCACGGACGGAGACCTGGGCTACGCGACGTTCTGCTCCCCGCGCGGATTGTCTGCCCGGGATGGCGCATGCTTCGTCGCCGACGCCGGGAACCACCTCGTGCGCTGCATCGAGCCTGCGGCAGGTGGGGTCCGCACCGTCCTCGGCCAGGGAAAGCCCGTCGCGGACCGCGCCGGGGGGCGCACCGCCACGGAGCAGGGGATCTTCTCGCCGTGGGGAGTGGCCTGCGTGGGCGAAGACCTCTTCGTGGCGCTGGCGGGAACCCACCAAGTCTGGCAGGTGGGGCTCGGCGATGGCTACGCCTACGCGTGGGCCGGTGTCGGTGATCCAGGGAGCGTCGATGGCATGCGCCACGACGCCCGATTCGCGCAGCCCGCCGCGCTGGCCGAGGGTTGCGACGAGCTGGCGGTCGTCGACGCGGACAGCGGGACGCTCCGCATCGCCGGGATCTCGACGCAGCAGGTCTACACGCCGGAGAGTGCGACCGGATTCGCGCAGCCGCGCGGCGTGGCATGGCACCGGGGGGATGTCCTGGTCGCCGACAGTGGTGCCGGCCGTGTCGTCCGGGTGTCGCTGCGTGACGGGACGGCGACGGATCTCCTCGAAGGCCTCGAGCGTCCCGAAGGGCTCGCCGTCGTCGGCGACGTCCTGTTCGTCGTCGAGTCCGACGCGCACCGGATCCTCCGCGTGGATCTCTCCACGGGCGAGACTGCGCCGTTCGCGCTCCAGGATCCGCACCCCGAGTACCCGAGCGAACCGCGCCCACCGATCCGCGTGCGGTCCGGGTCGCTCGTGCGGTGCTGTTTTCCGATGCCGGTGCCGGTGGACGAGTTCGTCCATCCCGACGCGTGTGGCTTCGCCTCTGTGCGGTCGAGCGTGCAGGAACGCACGCTCGACCACGATGGGCCGGTCATTCCCGAATCGGCGTGGGGCTCGTTCGACGGGGTGCGGACCGGTGCAGAAGGTGCGTTGGCATGGGAGGTCCTGGTCCGTGTCGCGTCCACGTCGGACGTGGAAGCGGACCCGCATGTCCAAGAACTGCGGCGCGACTTCGAGATCGAGGTAGCCTCCTCTGGCGACGACATCGTGGAGCTCAACCTCGGTTGAGCGGATGAGGCGCTCGCCCGGGCACTTGGCCCCAACATGTTTGGCGCGGGTTCCCTACACTGTGTCGCCGCTCTCCGTCCGATGTCTGCCCAGTCCGCATTCCCGTTCGCCGTGCTTGCCGTTGGCCTCGGGGCTGCGCTGTACCAGGTGAGGGATGTCGACATCGACGCTGCGCACGGCGACCGGCCCGCTGCGATCGTGCCGCATGGCGACGACGCCGACGGCGTCCGTGGGGCTGCGGCCGGTGCGATCATCCCCGCAGCGCTGCGGCGTGCGGCGCCCCCCGAGGGACTCCGTGTCGACATCGACGTGATCGATGCGCGGCTGGTGGACGGGCGCGTGATCCGCGTCGACAACCTCGATGCGGCCGGGACGCGCCGGAGCTGTCGCGTGCAGCCGTCGTCGGTCGGCATCGAATGCCCGGACGGGACGCGGCTGCCGCTGCTCAATGGCATGCGCGCCGCTCCGCCGATCGAAGTGCACCCAGGAGTCACGCGGCTCGCTCCCGTCACGGCCATCGTCGTCGATACGGATGGTTGGGAGTGGTACGAGCACGCCGACGGCGCCCGCACGACGAGCCGACTCCAGGCCGTGGTGCCCGAGGATGGCGATGGTCCTGCCGTGCGCGTGATCACGCTGCACGAGGCCGCCGGTGGGGCGGGTCGAGCGGTCGACGCCGCCCTGCGGACGGGGCGCGCGAACCTGGATCGCTGACCGGGGGCGGCCGGTCTTCCGCCAAAGCGCCCGAGTTGCTCGTTCGGCAGCCACTCCGCGGCTGCGGGAGAGGCCGTGGCGAGACTTCGCCACACACTCGCACAGTCCGTCAGTCCTGCTCGCCCGTTGGCTCGATGAGCCCGTGGCCGATGTCGCGGATTCTTCCGATCCGGATCAGGTGCTCCCAGACCTCGGGCGGGTACTGCTCCGGTGGCCGGACGGCACTGATCGCCGAATGCCGACCCCCGGTCATCGCGCTCCCGCCCAGCGATGACTCGTCGTCGAGACGCATGAGCTTGAGGCGCTTGCGCACGGCCTTCATCGCGCGCTTGAGGATCGCCTTGTCGGATTCCGGGATCGTGATCGTTCCGGCCGCCCAGCCCGCGACGAGTCGCGCCAGTTCGTCCGGGTCCTGGAGGATCACCGCAACGCCAGCGTCCGAGTCGTCGATCTCGGGGTCGTCTTCGCGAGCCAGGCGGAGCAGGCGTTCGGCACGGATCCAGGCGGTGTCGTCGCCGGCGCGCACCTCGTCGAGGATCCTCGTGAGCGCGAGGTAGAGGAACTGGTTCTGCATGGAGCTCCGGTCGGCGCCGCGTCCCGCGCGGCCCTCGCGCAGAGCATGGCACTCCCCGAGCCGCCAGGCGAGCCGGGGTCGATTCGGATCAGACGCGGAGGCTCTGGACCCTGCCGTCTTGCCCGAGGACCGCAAAGCGGCCGAGCGCTCCGACTTCGAGGCAGCCAAAGCCTTCGGCGCGCGCGATGCGGGCCGGGTTCGTGGCTCCGACCCGGGCGAGGGCGGCTGCGTCGGCCCCGGGAATCGTCCGCAAGTAGAACGTGGCCGCGTCGGCCATGGTCAGGGCCGAGCCCGCGAGCGTGCCTGTGGCGTCCCGGACTGCGCCATTCCGCAGGGAGACGGGCATGCCGCTGAGTTCGTAGTCACCATCCGGCATGCCTGCCGGATTCGCGGCGTCGGTGACGAGCAGCGTGCGCTCCGTGCCGAGCACGCGACATGCGATCCGGGCTGCAGCCGGGTGGACGTGGATGCCGTCCAGGATGATGCCGCACGACAGCCGTTCGTCATCGAGCGCGAATCCGACGATCCCCGGGTCCCGGTGGTGCAGGCCGCTCATCGCGTTGAAGAGGTGGGTGACGTGGTTGGCCCCGGCGGCGACGCAGTCGGCGAGATGCGCGCTGTGCCGCGCGTGGCCCAGCGCCACCGAAACGCCGGCAGCGGTCAGGCGGGCCGTTGCTTCCGCCGCTCCGGGCAGGTCCGGGGAGAGCGTCAGCACGCGGAGATGCCCCCGGCAAGCGCCGAGCAGCGCATCGACCCGCTCGCGGGTGGGGGCGACGAGGTGTTGGGCTTCGTGGGCTCCGGCGACTTCGAGGAACGGTCCCTCGAGGTGGATGCCGACCGGCATGGCCGCGTCGTGGTCTGCATCGAACGACTCGATGAAGCGCGCGACCCGCTCGCATCGCGCCACCAACGCGTCCATCGGCGCCGTGATCAACGTGGGGAGGAAGGCTGCAGCCCCGCCGGACCACGCCGCGCGTGCGACAACATCGAGCGCGTCGTCGCGGTCTTCCTCACAGCCGCGTCCGCCCCTGCCGTTGACCTGGATGTCGACGAGGCCCGGCAGCAGGGTTCCGGCGACGGTGACCTCGCGGGAGCCTGCAGGGGCTGCGGCGGCGAGGCCGACGGATCGGATGCGTCGGTTTGCCACGACGACCGCGA
>JBEAPQ010000354.1:0-3031 GCA_041164325.1 Planctomycetota bacterium
GCGGCTCACCCTCGTTCTGTGGCAACGAAGGTGTGCCGCACCTTTCGGATGGTTGCGGCGCCGCGTCGATTGCTGCGCACCGCAACGCGCGCGATCACCGGCCGCCGCTCGTCACCTGCTCCGCCGGCGCGAGGACTTCGATCCGCACGCTGCTCCCTGGCGGGATGCCCGGCATGCCAACCACCGTCAGGTGATGGGAGCCGGCTGCGAGTTCGACCTCGACGCGCGCGCTCGTTCCGTCCTCGGGAAGCACGATCTGCTGCGCGTCGAGGAACAGCTGGATCCGACGCAGGTCGCCCTCGATCCGCAGGGGGATGCTGCCGGCTCGCTCGACCTGAAGATCCGTGCGCGCCACGCGGAACCGATCGCGACCACGCCCGACGACCTCGGGCACTTCGTCGAACGGCAGGCTGCCGTCGACGCGGGCCCAGGCCTTCCGGAACACGTCCTCGGCGCGCTCCATCGCGAGGTAGGAAGGCCCGTAGTGACCCAGCGCATCACGCGTCCGCTCGTTCGGCTCGAGCAGCTCGAACGCGCGGACGTAGCGGTTCTGCGGCACCCGGAACGGCCCATCGCGCCCCAGCTCCGAGAGGAAGCGCACGAGGTCGGCGAGTTCGTCACCGCGCAACCCAGCCGTCAGTCCGGCTGGCATGAGAGAGACAGGGCTCATCGTCCGGGACGTCACGTCGCGGCGCGCGAGCCGCCGCTCCTGACCAGCCGGGTCACGCAGCACGATCTCGTCACCGCTCTCGCGGACGATCGCACCGACATGGCTCGTGCCGTCGCGCGTCGTCAGCAGTGCCGTGTGGTAGCCCTCCTTGATCTTCTTGCTCGGCTCCAGCAACGACTCGACGAGGTAGTCGGTCGGAGCGCTGGCACCGATCGACAGGAGGTCCGGCCCCACCACGGCACCGGCGCCGCCGATGGCGTGGCAGACCTGGCACTGGAGCTCGGGACGACGGTAGATCGCCTCGCCCCGGGTCGGATCGCCGCGCTCGCCGACGGCGACGACGAACCGCGCGAGATCCTCCCCTGCCAGCACCGCCGGGATCGGCAGAGCATCGGTCGCGCGTTCGAGCGCCTGCGCGAGGCCTTCGGGCTTCTTCGGTGCCGTGCTGATCCGCTGCGCGCCCACGACGCCGATCGTCCGCGGCAGTGAGCCGGGCGCGAGCGCTCCGACCAACGTGGCGAAGCGCCCCCCCGCCTTCTCCTGGGCCAGGACCGCATCGAAGACCTCGGCGGTCATCGCATCGTCGGTCAGGTCCCCGAGCACGTCGAGGGCGGCGGCCGCACCGACCTCGGGCGCCACGCGGATGCAGCCGATCGCGGCGCGCTGGCGGACGCGCGGCGCGACCGAGCGATCGGCAGCGAGTTCGCGGAGGAAGGCCGCCGTCCGACGGCCGCCGAGCGCAATCAGTCCGTCGAGGCACGCGGACGCAGATCCATCGTCCTCCTGGAAGCGGGACTCGAGCACCGCGCGCGCAGCCTCGATCTTCCACGCACCGGCCAACGCGGCCGCACGTCCGAACGTCGATCCGGAACCTTCGTCGAGCAGTGCGAGGAGGCGCTCCGTGCCGCCCGCAGGCTTGGCGCCGCGCAGACGCATCGCTTCCTGCAGGGCTCCGAGACAGATCTCCCGATCCTTCGCAGGCCGGGAGCTGTCCAGCGCGAGAGCGAACAGCGCTTCGAGGTGTTCTTCGCGACCGACCCGCGCCGCGACGTCTGCGGCCTTCGCCCAGTCGGACTCCGCGAACGCACCCGCCTGGAGCGCGGCCATCACGGCTCCGACACCCGCCGGCTCCTGGGCCGCCCGCACCGCGAACAGCAGCTGCTGCGGCGTCTGGAACAGACCGGCCTCACCCAGGAGTGGAGCCCAGCGCGCGCGGTGCTCGCGACAGATCGACCAGACCGCGAAGTCGAGGAAGTCATCCGGCGCCTCGATGCCATCCAGGGCCTGGACGGCGAGCGGCACCGTGTCGGCATCGGGGAGCTGCGCGAGAACGCTGACGCCCCACAGACGGACGCGTGGATGCGGGTCAGCGATCGCTCGCACGGCAACTGTGCGCGCTTCGGCGTGACGGGTCGCCCGGTAGTAGAGCGCCCGCAGGGCGGCCGCACGGATCGCCGGGGCACGCTCGCTCCCTTCGGTCCTGGAAAGGCGTTCGGCCATCGCCGGATCGAACCGGTCGATCGCCTGCAGCGCCCACATGCGACGCAGCTCCTCGAGCTCGGGATCTGCGCCTTCGGGGAGTGCGCCGGTCGTCGCCGCGAGCGCCTTCTCGGCGGCCTCGGGGCTCCGGCGACGCAGCTCGACCATCGCCTGCTCGCGCGTCCAGCCCTCCGGGGCGTGGATCAGGCTGGCCAGCTGTTCGACGTTGGCCGTCGTGATCGCGGGCCGAGCAACGAGGGGACGACCCGGGAAGTCGATCCGCCAGACGCGCCCGTGCTGGTGGTCACGCCGCTCGTCGCGGAAGTCGACCTCGCCGTGCTGGATGATCGGGTTGTACCAGTCGGCCACGTAGATCGCGCCGTCCGGGCCCATCTTGACGTCGACCGGCCGGAACGCGCGATGCGACGACTGGAGCAGGTCGTCGACCTGCGTCGACGCGAACGCCGACGTGCCGTTGTCCGACAGCCGGAACGCGTTGATGCGGTTGCCGCGGAAGTCGGGCGCGAGCAGGACGCCGTTCCACTCCTCGGGCACGTGGCGACCGCTCGTGACTTCGAGCCCGCACTGCTTCGGCTGCCCCGGGTTGAGTCCGCGCAGGATGCGGCTCGCGCCCGGCGACGTCGCGAAGACCGAGCGCGGGAACACGAAGTTGATTCCCTGCCCGCCCGCACCGTCGGTCATGAAGCTCTGACCGCACTCGTCGAAGACGTGCCCCCACGGGTTGACGAGACCGAGCATGAACGGCTCGAGCTCGTGCGTGTCGGTGCGGAAGTGCCACATCCCGCCACCGAGCATCCGCCGCACGCCGTGCGGGGTCTCGACGTGGCTGTGGATGTAGATCGACTGGTTGAACCACATCTG
>JBEAPQ010000355.1:0-3166 GCA_041164325.1 Planctomycetota bacterium
TCCCCGGCCGCCGGCGGCAAGAGCAAGACCCCCGCACTGGACTCGTTCGGTCGTGACCTGACCGAGCTGGCCCGCGAGGGCAAGCTCGACCCGGTCATCGGCCGCGCCAACGAGATCGAGCGGGTGATCCAGATCCTGTCGCGCCGCACCAAGAACAACCCGGTCCTCCTCGGCGAGGCCGGCGTCGGCAAGACCGCGATCGTCGAGGGGCTCGCCCAGGACATCGTGTCGGGTGCCGTCCCCGAGATCCTGCGCCGCAAGCGCCTCGTCGTCCTCGACCTCGCGATGATGGTCGCGGGCACGAAGTACCGCGGTCAGTTCGAGGAGCGCATCAAGGCCGTCATGACCGAGGTGCGCCGCGCCAAGGACGTGATCCTGTTCATCGACGAGCTGCACACGCTGGTCGGCGCGGGCGGCGCCGAGGGCGCGATCGACGCGAGCAACGTCCTCAAGCCCGCGCTGTCGCGCGGTGAGGTCCAGTGCATCGGTGCGACGACCCTCGACGAGTACCGCAAGTACATCGAGAAGGACGGCGCGCTCGAGCGCCGCTTCCAGACGGTCAACGTCGAGCCGCCGAGCCCCGAGCAGGCGGTCCAGATCCTCAAGGGCATCCGCGACAAGTACGAGGCCCACCACCGCGTCGTCTACACCGACGACGCGCTGCAGGCCGCGGTCGAGCTGTCGACCCGCTACATCCAGGGCCGCTTCCTGCCGGACAAGGCGATCGACGTCATCGACGAGGCGGGCGCGCGCGTCCGCATCCGCTCGATGACGCAGCCGCCGAACCTCCAGGAGATGGACAAGGAGATCTCCCGGCTCAGCAAGGAGAAGGAAGAGGCGGTCGCCGCCCAGGACTTCGAGCGCGCCGCCGACCTCCGCGACCAGGCCTACCAGCTCCAGAAGAAGAAGGAGCAGATCCAGAAGGAGTGGCGCGAGAAGGAAGCCGCGGTCGAGACCGGCGGCAAGGTCGACGAGGACGTCATCGCGGAGACGGTCAGCAAGATGACCGGCATCCCGCTGAACCGTCTCGACCAGGCCGAGGCCGAGCGCCTGCTCAACATGGAGATGGTCCTGCAGAAGGACGTCATCAACCAGGACCGCGCGATCCAGGCGATCTCGCGGGCCGTGCGCCGCTCGCGCTCGGGTCTGAAGGACCCGATGCGCCCGATGGGCTGCTTCATGTTCCTCGGCCCCTCGGGCGTCGGGAAGACCTGGCTGTCCAAGTGCCTGGCCAAGTTCATGTTCGGCACCGAGGACGCGATCATCCAGATCGACATGTCCGAGTACATGGAGAAGCACAACGCTTCCCGCCTCGTCGGCGCGCCCCCGGGCTACGTCGGCTACGAGGAGGGCGGCCACCTGACCGAGAAGGTCCGGCGGCGCCCGTATGCGGTCGTCCTGCTCGACGAGATCGAGAAGGCCCACCCGGACATCTTCAACATGCTCCTCCAGATCATGGAGGAGGGTCGACTGACCGACTCGTTCGGCCGCCACATCGACTTCCGGAACGTGATCCTGATCATGACGTCGAACATCGGCGCCAACCTGATCAAGAACTCGACCGGCCTCGGCTTCACGAAGGCCGGGGGCCCGCAGGGCTACGAGAAGATGAAGGAGATGATCAACGCCGAGGTGGAGCGCCACTTCCGGCCGGAGTTCATCAACCGCCTCGACGAGACCGTCTTCTTCAACCAGCTGACGAAGGACGACATGCAGCGGATCGTCGAGAACGAGCTGGCCAAGGTCGACCTGCGTCTCGCCCCGCGCGAGCTGCGCCTCGAGCCGGGCCAGGACGTCATCGACTGGATGATCGAGAACAGCTTCAACGCCGACTTCGGCGCGCGTCCGCTGAAGCGTGCGGTCGAGCGGCACCTCGAAGACCCGCTGTCGGAGGAGATCCTCCGCGGCCGCCTCGAGGGGCCGCACGTGATCCACGCGGCGATGGAAGACGGCAAGATCGTCTTCCGCTTCGAGAAGCTCGAGAAGCAGACGGCCAAGGCCGAGGCCGGCTCCTCCGACGAGAGCGAGCCGAGCTCGGCGGACTGAGTCCGCGGGCCGGCTGGGCCCCGGGGACCTGGTCCCCGAGGCGGGCCGCCGGGCTTCGCGGACGAGCTTTGCGAGGCGACCCCGCACCCCGAGGCCGGGTGCGGGACCACAGGAAGGCATGGACCCCTTCCTGCTGCTCGCGGTCGCCGAGGGCATCGGCCCTGGCATGGTGACCGCACTCCTCGACCCGGACATCGACGCCGGCGCGCTGCGCCCCGACCCCGCACTGGAGCTCCCACCAGCCGCCCGCCGGCGCCTCCTGTCGCCGCGGCTCGAGGCAGAAGCGGAGGCGTGGCTCGAACGGGCTGCGCGCCATGGCCAGCGAGTGCTGACGCGAGGCGACGACCGGTATCCCGAGGCGCTCCGTCACGCGCCGCTGCCGCCGCTCGCGCTTTTCGCGGCGGGCGAGGTCGACCTCCTGGCTCGCACTCCTTCGGTCGCCGTCGTCGGTAGCCGCACGCCCACCCCCTACGGCATCGCGGCGGCCCACGACTTCTGCGCGGCGCTCGCGCGCGCGGGCGTCGCGCTCTGGAGCGGGCTCGCGTTCGGCATCGATGCAATCGCGCACGAGGCCGCGCTCGCAGCCGGAACGCCGACGGTCGCTGTGCTGGCGGGCGGGCTCGATCGCCCCCACCCGGCAGCCCACGAGGCCCTGGCCCGACGCATCCTCGACGCCCGGGGACTCTGCCTGTCCGAGTCCCCACCCGAGCGCGCGCCGACCCGCGGGCACTTTCCGCGCCGCAACCGCATCCTCGCCGGCGCCGCCGACGCGGTCCTCGTCGTCGAAGCCGGCGAGCGTTCGGGGACGCTGCACACCGCGCGCTTCGCCGCCGATGCGGGTCGACCGGTCTTCGTCGTGCCGGGCCCCTACACGAGCCCACGGAGCCGCGGCTGCCACCAGCTGCTCGCGGCGGGCGCCCATGTCGCGCTCGACCCTGCCCACCTGCTCGACGAGCTGGGCATCCACGGAAGGCTGCACGGAGACGACGAGGCCGGCGGAAGGCTCGCGCGCTCCGCCGACGCGCAGCGCATCTGCGCCGCGATCGAGCAGGGGCCGCGTCCGATCGACGCGATCCAGCGCGAGACGAGGCTCACCGAGGAGCGGTTCCTCGAGGTCCTG
>JBEAPQ010000356.1:0-12100 GCA_041164325.1 Planctomycetota bacterium
GCCTGGCGTCTTGACGTATGCGCTCTCACTGGCATGGCTCTGGTGGGGCAATGTTGACTTTGTCATCGGCCTCATCATCGAAACATACTACCCGCCGGCGGTCGGTCCTTTTGGACCCCACGTCCCGGATTCGATGTTGAGCATCTGGCTCTACGGGAATCTGGCTGCAGGGATCTACGCGTTCTGCCTGCTGCTAACAACTCGGATT
Organism: Planctomycetota bacterium; assembly: GCA_041164325.1. Classification (GTDB taxonomy): domain Bacteria; phylum Planctomycetota; class UBA1135; order UBA1135; family UBA2386; genus JAQCBR01. The sequence continues at coordinate 209 of JBEAPQ010000356.1, forward strand.
CGCGCCTATTTCGTGGTCGCAGATTCCGCGGCGGCTCGGCGCATCGCGGACACGCCTTTGCGGGGTGGTTGGGTTCTCGTCATTGTCGGCGCCGGGTTGATGGGCCTCTTCTTTCCCCTGGTGGCCGCAGGTATGGACATGATGTTTGAAGCGTTGGGCTCTCAACCCCGATGAGTGGGCCGGATCGAGCAAACTCGCCACCCATCCGGTGCCCACGCGGACCGATGTCGGGCGGCCTTCAATGGCTGACGTTGACCGTCCGTCTACTGCTAGCGACGTACACCCGAACATGAAGAAGTCATCGATCGCTCGCACCCGTGTGGCCGTCGTTGGCGCGTCTCTCGGGGGCCTCAGCGCAGCCAACGTCCTGCGGCAGTTGGGCGCGCAGGTCGAGGTCTTCGAGGTCTACCCTCACGGCTTCCATGACCGAGGAGGCGCGCTCGGCTACGTCGACGTCCATCTACTGCGTCGGATTCGAGGGACGGCTACCGGCCTGCATCGCCCGATACGCGGTCATGGCCACTTCTACGGTGACCTGTGGGCTTACCTCTACGAGGGCCTTCCGCAGACCAGCGTGCACTTCGACACGGATGTGACCGAGGTGTTCGACGCTGGCGGGGAGACTCCGTGGCTCCGGGTCGGCGGAGCAAACAGGGAGTTCGATCTCGTCATCGGCGCTGACGGGGGTAAGTCGACAGTTCGCCAAAGTGTGACCGACCAACAACCGTCCTACGCAGGGTACACCGTATGGCGTGGGCTCGTGCCGCGTCAGGGTATCGCCGGCCCGCCGTCCGGCCGGCGAACTGTGGGCGGGGTCACCTACGAGACGCTTGGCTTCCCGTGCGCTGGCCCCCAGGGCTCCGGAACGCTCTGGAACTGCGGGATCTATATGGCGACCCCGGAAACCGAGGTCGCCAGACCCATGCGGAACCGACAGGTCGCGGCTGAGAGGCCGCGCCAGGTGCCCGATTGGTTTGTGCCGTTGGCCTTTGCGCTCTTCGGACCGAGAAACGGAGGTTTCTGGGATGCCTGTGCCAAGTTCGGCAAGGTTTCATCGCACCCCGTCTGGGAGCTTGCCGCGGATCCGATCGTCAGGGGGAGAATCGCTCTCCTCGGCGACGCGGCGCACATGGCCAGCCCACGCACTGGCGCTGGGGCATACACCGCGATGGTAGACGCAGTCGTTCTTGGTGCCGCGCTTGAGCGGGCGACCACGCTAAATGAGGCACTGCAACTCTACAACGATGACACCGTCGTACGTGGGCAGCAGCTCTTCCAGAGGAGTCGCGCCGCAGCCAAGGCATTTGCGCCGGCAGGGTGCCGGACACCATCACCTCCGCAACTGCTCCAAGATCTGACTCGTCAGACAAGGCTAGGCTTTTCCGCCGATTGACGGTGGGCCCGTCCTTCGGCGTCCCGGGTCGATGAACGGTACTCACCGTCGGCTCATCGCGGCAGCTCGCGCCGCCTCGTCGAGGAGGTCGCGTGGCGGGCCGACGTCTGGGAAGCTTCGCTAACGGGCGCCGACGGTTGGTAGAACAGGGCTCACAGCTTCTCGGCGAGCCCCGCCTCCAGCATCGCCCGCACGAGCGACTTCGCCTTCTCGTCGTCGGTGTCCCCCTCGACCTGCATGTCGATCTCGTTCATGCGTCGGGCCTGGTCGACGGCCCAGTCGATGTACTCCGAGAGCGAGCGGTTCTCCTGCCCGAAGGCCAGCGCGTGCATGGCCTCGGCGAGCTGCTTGGCGGTGCCCTCGAGCACGCGCCCGTCTGCCATCATTCGGATCCTCATCTCCAGTCCTCCTTGTGTCGGTCTGCGTCCGTCCAGTCGCCGCCGGGGATAAGGGTTCGCCCTCGGGCCTGCTCCGGCGAGAGCAGGTAGGCCAGGACCTCGTCGCCGTCCTCGAGCCGGATGGCCGTGCGCTGGTAGAAGCGCGGGTGGCCTTCGAGGCGGTCGAGCGCGGCGAGGGTGACCGGGTCGATCTCGTAGACCTCCCCGACCACCGCCGTCGTCCCGCCCGCGATCATCGCCGGGAACGCGCCCAGGCTGACGAGCTCGAACGCGGCCTCGGTCCGCGCGCGGGTCACGAGGTCGAGGTGGTCGAGCAGGTAGTGGTTGGGCTCGCCGGCGCGGAGCGTGCCGTAGACGAAGACCCTCGCGCGCGTCTCCATCATCGCTCACCTCCCAGGGCCAGCGAGAGCCCGTGCTCGTCGAAGCCGTGCCGTCGGTACCCCGGCCAGATCACGCCGAGGTACGCCTCGGTGGGCAGCGCCTGCTCGGCGGCGTCCTTCACGCAGACGTGGACCCGGCGCCGGCGCGCCTCGCCGGTGTCGACCAGCAGGCGATCCAAGCCGCGGCGGTGGCGGGGCGCAGCGCGGTCCGACGAGGCCGCCGGGCCCGACGGGTCCAGGTGCTCGGTGGTCACCCGCACCGCCTGCCACCGAAGTGCGCGAATTGCGATGGTTACGGGCTACACGCCGGGGAGCGGCCCATGAACGTGGAGTGGGAACTGGCGACGCCGATGCCGGCGGAGACGTTGCGGGTCTCCCGGGTCGTGGGGTGAACGGCCCCGCCGTGTTGTGACCCGGGCCACGACTCGCGGCTCTGCAGGGCGATGTTCCCGGCCCCCCCCGGGCAAGCACCTACCCCCGGTCGGATCCCCCGTCCGCCGAGGCGGCCGTCAACCCCATGAACGCCAGCCGAGCCTGGCCCCGGAGCAGCGCCGGGTCCTCTCCGGCAGCCATCTGCACGAGCAGGGTCGTGAACTGCGTGTCCAGGAACGCAGCGGCGACGTCGGTCGGGATGTCCGGTGCGATCTCACCGCGGGCCTTTCCCCGACCGACCCAGGCTGCGTAGGCGGCGACGGCGCCGGCGCGGAGCGCGTCGAGCCGGGCGCGGGTGGCCGGCCCCAGGCGGGAGGGCGAACCGCGCATCTTGGCGAGCAGGCAACCGGCGGGTTGGGAGCGCTCCGCCTGGGTCATGGACGCGATCAGGTCCGCGAGGACCTGTCCGAAGGGACGGTCCGACTCGAGCAGCCTCGTCAGAGGCTCGAGCACCGCCCCGGCGTACTGCTCGAGGACGGCGTCCATCAGCCCGTCCTCGCCGCCGAACTCGCGGTACAGGCCCGGCTTGGACACGCCCGACCGCCGGCAGATCTCGTTGAGGGACAAGCCGTCGACGCCATCACGCCAGTAGCTGTCCATCGCCACGTCGAGCACCCGGCTCCGGTCGAAGGTCTTGGGCCGGCCTCGGCCGCGCTTGTCGCCTGATCTCTTCATTTTCGAACCTCTCGGCACCCTAACAGTTGACGCTCACCTCTTGTCCCGATATCCGCACCGGTCGGTACGTTATATCAGCCGAACTTCAGGAGCCCCCATGTCCCAGACCGTCCTCCTCACCGGAATCTCCGGCTACATCGGCCTTCACTGCGCCGCCGAAGCGCTCCGCGCCGGCCATCGCGTGCGCGGCACCGTCCGCAGCGCGTCCCGGCAGCAGGAGGTCCGAGAGACCCTCGAGGCCGCGTCGGTGGACACCTCGAAGCTCGAGTTCGCGGTGGTCGACCTGACCCGGGACGACGGCTGGGACGCGGCGGTCGAAGGGTGCACCCACGTGCTCCACGTCGCCTCACCCTTCGTCCTGGCGATTCCCAAGGACGAGGACGAGGTGATCGGGCCGGCCGTCGAGGGTACGCTGCGGGTCCTGCGCGCGGCGAGCAAGGCGGGGGTCGAGCGCATCGTCCTGACCAGCTCCGCGTTGGCGATGATGGGCAGCATGAAGACGGGCACGTTCGGCCCCGACGACTGGACCGACGTCCAGGCGCCCGGCGTGAACACGTACATCAAGAGCAAGACCCTGGCCGAGAAGGCGGCCTGGGACTTCGTCGCCGAAGCCGGCGACGACGCGATGGAGCTGGTCGCCATCAACCCCGGCGGCGTCTTCGGCCCTCCGCTGGGCAAGAACATCTCCGGCCAGAGCATGAGGATGATCGAGCAGATGCTCCGCGGCAAGATGCCGATGGTGCCGCGCATGGCGTTCCCCATGGTCGACGTGCGCGACGTGGCCGAGCTCCACGTCCGGGCCCTGACCGAGCCCAAGGCGGCGGGCCAGCGCTTCATCGCCGCCATGGCCGAGCCCAACGGCTTCGTGACGGCGGCCCGGATCCTGAACGAAGCCGGCTACGACGGACCGAGCACCCGGGTGGCGCCCGGCTTCCTGCTGCGCTTCCTGGCCCTCTTCGATCGTGAGGCGAAGGGGATGGTCGGGATGCTGGGGATGGAGCTGACCGCCGACAACTCCACGACGCGGACGCTGTTCGACTGGACCCCGCGGCCCTTCGAGGAGTCCGTGCTGGACACGGCGAAGAAGGTGAGCAGCCTGATCGCGTAGGCGCCGCCGTGGACACCCGCCGACGTCGGCCGGGTCGTGAGGTCCGGTCGGCGCTCGACAGGGTGGCGCCCGTGGGGCGATTCCTTGTGTTCGCGGCTGGTTGTGGCACATGGGCGAGCGTGCCTCCCGCCCTGCTAGGTTCGGGCCGCAGAGTACGACTGTTAATCCGGGTGTCGTTGGTTCAAGTCCAACAGGGGGATAAACGAGATACGAACCCGATAGGCGTCTGGTGAACAGCGCCTCGAGGGAGGATGTGGGCGACGATCAGGCCGTCGCGATGGTCTTCAGAGAAGTAGAGCCGATCGATTTCCTCGCTGGGACATGCCTCGGGGGATTTCCTTCGGGCGCGGCTCCGAGCCCACGCCCTCAGCTGAGTAGAGCCAGCCCCCCGGACGAGTGGGACACCGAGGCCGCGCACGAAACGAAAGCCTCGCTGAAGCTCCTTGCGGCGACGCCCATCGGACGCCTTGCACAAAACTAAAGCCTGGCTTAATGTTCTTGCATGAGCGAGGCGACCGCCAGATCGCCCAACTGGGACCATCTCTTCGAGATCGCGGCGGCCCAGGACGGGCTCTTCACGACGCAGCAGGCGGCCGAGGCCGGCTATTCGCCGCAGCTGCTCGCACACCATCTGGGCTCCGGCCGCATGGTCCGAGTGCGGCGCGGGGTGTACCGCCTCGTGCACTTCCCCGCCGGCGACCACGAGGACCTCACCGTGGTGTGGCTCTGGTCCGAGCAGGAGGGCGTCTTCTCCCACCAGACCGCGCTCGCGCTGCATGACCTGTCCGATGTTCTGCCCTCTCGGGTACATCTCACGCTGCCCGAGGCGTGGCAGAAGCGCCGGCTCCGGGTCCCCGATGGGGTCGTCCTCCACTACGGCGACGTCGCCGAGGGCGAGCGGCGTTGGTTCGGGCCGGTGCCCGCGACCGCGCCGCTGCGCACGCTCGAGGACTGTGCCGCTGAGCACCTCCCGCCCGAACTGCTGCGCGGTGCGACCCTGGATGCGCTCGACCGCAGGCTGGTAAGGCGTGACGAGCTCGCCGCCGTCGAGGGCGCACTGGAGCCCTTCGGAGGTCTCGATCCATGACCCGCGAGTACCGCACCGCCGCCGCCTTCAAGCAGGCGCTGGAGCAACGGCTCCGCACCGCGTCGACCTCGGGGGTCGATTTCGCCCGTCGTCGTCAGCTCGTGGTGTTCGACCGCTTCCTCGCGCGCATCGCCATCGAGCTCGGCGACGCCGTGACCCTCAAGGGTGGCCTGGCCGTCGAGCTCCGCATCGAGCGGGCACGAACCACGGCGGACGTCGACCTACGCGTGATGGGCTCGCCAGACGACATTCTCGCCCGGCTCGATGCCGCCGCCGGGCGAGACCTGGGTGACTTCATGGTGTTCAGCATCCGCCCCCACGATCGGCACCCGGAGATCCAGAACGACGGGATGCAGTACGACGGCGTGCGCTTCCGGGCCGAATGCAGCCTGGCCGGCAAGGTTTACGGTCGCCCCTTCGGCGTCGACGTCGCATTCGGCGACCCGATCCTCGGCGAGCCCGAGGAGATGGTCGCCGAGGACGCGCTGGCGTTCGCGGGCATCGCGCCGCCGACCCTGCGCGTGTACCCGGTCGAGACCCACGTCGCCGAGAAGCTCCACGCCTACACGATGCCGCGCGCTCGCCCGAACTCGCGGGTGAAGGACCTACCCGACCTCGCGCTGATCGCCACAGCAGGAGCCATCGATGCTGGTCGGCTGCGCGCCGCGATCGACCAGACCTTCGGCTTCCGCGGGACGCACGCCGTACCGGGCAGCCTCCCGGCACCGCCCGACACTTGGAAAGAGCCATACGCCACCATCGCGAAGGAAGACCAGCTGCGTTGGCCGACCCTCGATGAGGCGTTCGAAGCGGCCCGCGCGTTCCTTGACCCGGTGCTCGAGGACCTCTCCGACAGCCAATGGGATCCCAAGCGCTGGTCGTGGAGCGGGGACGGCGAATGACGACGACCACACCCACCGTCGCGGACGAGATCGAGCGGTACCTGCGGACCGGGGATACCGACCCGTACCACGCGGCGTGGTCGAGTCCGAGCTTCTACAAGCGTGCTCAGCTCGCGGGCGCCGACCTGGAGAACGCACTGGTCGCCGAGGTGTCGCGGCGTGCCAACGGGTGGGAGCCGCCTCCAGCCCTGATGGCCATCGAGGACCTCGTGGCGTTCACCCGGGGCAAGATCGAGCCGATGGTGCGCGGGCTCTTCCCGCGTGCGGAGCAGGACGCGGTGCTGGCGTTGGTCGAGAGGTCGGTCGTTTTCCTCACGCCGAGCAACATCGAGGAGGTGCTTCGCGAGGCACAGTGGCCGCGTTCGGCGTGGGACCTCGCCAACCTCTACCTCGGCGCCATCGGTGCCGACCTGCTCGCCGACGACGCGCCCCAGATTCTCGGCCTGAGCGAGGAAACGACCTGCTACGTGTCGCCCGCCTACTTCGAGGAAGACGACCCCTTCGCCGACTTCGTGGTGCACGAGGTCGCGCACATCTTCCACAACTGCAAGCGCCGAAACGCGGGACTCCGCGAGACCCGCCGACGAGAGTGGCTGCTCGACATCGAGTTCCGGAAGCGGGAGACCTTCGCCTACGCATGCGAGGCCTACGCGTGCGTGCTCCGACACGCGAGGAAGCCGGCGGAGCGCGTCGCGCTGGCGGCCGAGCTCCGCGACAGCTTCGGCACCGGGGACGCGCGCGTCGAGCCCGGAGAGGTCGCCCAGCTCGTGCGAAGCGCGGCCGCGCGTCGCAACGGATGGAAGGTGATCCTGGAGCGCTGCGCGCCCGCGAAACAGAAGCGCCCGGCTGCCCCCTCAGCCGCGAAGATGGAGTCTGACCGATGAACCGCGATCGAGACGTCGAGATCGACCGAGACAAGGTCCGCGCCGAGGCCCGGAAGCTCGATGGGACCGGGCTGCGGGTCTGGCTCGACCGGGCGATCGACATGCTGCCGGACGAGGCGTTCCCCGAGCTCATCGCGGACTACGTCCACCTCCGCGATGTCCTGGCCGAAGACAACACACGTCCCGACCTCCTGCGCACGGTCCGGCAGTTCCACCGCGACAGCCTGGCCGGCCGCTACTACCAGGACTTTATGGTCAACTCGCGCAACTACATGGAGAAGTCGCGGGGCACCGAGACCTTCATCGCGGAACACTCGCGCCTGGTCAAGGGGTGCCTCCGCGCAGAGCAGAACGGAGAGTTCGAGACGGCCGCGGAGGGGCTCGGGCTACTCATCGACCTCATGCGCGAGATCGACCAGTGCCGAGACGACATCGTCTTCTTCGCAGACGAGGCGGGCTCCTGGCAGGTCGGCGTCCTGTGGGACCGCGTGTTGCCGGCGTGGTTCCGGAGCTTGTCACCGACGACGGAGGCCTACGAGTGGGCCGAGACCGTCGTGGACGCGCTCAACGACTTCGCCAGCTACCAGATGGACGAGATCCTCGCTGCCGCGCGCGAAGCCGGCACCGCCGGGCAGCGGGAGGCGCTGGCCGAGTACGAGGACGACCTTCGCAGGCGGCGACGATGAGAGACCCGGCCCTCGCTCCGAGCGTCTCGCCTCGCGGTAGCGTTTCGCGCTCTCGCCATTCCCCCTTGGTTCACGCAAACACCGCCCAAAGGGCCCGACCGTCGCAAACCCTTGATTTGAATGGCCACTTTTCTAATGAAGGCGGCCATTCGGACTCGCGCTGGCATCCCGCGAGGGGAGCCAACGCCCAGGCGATTTCGCCTGGGCGTTCGTCGTTTTGGCCCGTTCCGTGCGCGACGATGCGGTCCTCCCGGTCCCGACACACGTGCAGGAGACCTCGATGGGCATCTTCGAACGCTTCTTGTCGGTCTGGGTCGGGCTGGCCATCGTCGCCGGCATCGGGCTCGGTCTGGCAGCCCCCGGCGCGTTCGCCGCCGTGGCGAAACTGGAATGGGCCGGCGTCAACGGGCTGATCGCCGTCCTGATCTGGCTGATGATCTATCCGATGATGTTGCGGGTCGATCCCGGCTGCCTGCGCGATGTCGGACGACGGCCTGCGGGCCTGGGCCTGACGTTGGTCGTCAACTGGCTCATCAAGCCGTTTTCGATGGCGGGCATCGGCCTGCTCTTTTTCCGCGTGCTCTACGCCGATTGGATCCCCGCCGCCGAGGCCGACCCGTACATCGCCGGCATGATCTTGCTCGGCGTCGCGCCGTGCACGGCCATGGTCTTCGTCTGGAGCCACCTCACCCGCGGCGATCCGAATTACACGCTGGTGCAGGTCTCGCTCAACGACCTGATCCTGGTCTTCGCCTTCGCCCCCATCGCGGGGCTGCTGCTCGGCGTGACCGAGCTCCAGGTGCCGTGGGAGACGCTCTTCGCCTCGGTGATGGTCTTCGTGGTCGTCCCGCTCGCGGCCGGCTTGCTCACGCAGCGGATGGCGGCGGGCCCCGAGGTCGTCGACCGCCTCGCCGGGCGATTGAAGCCCAGCGGGATCGCCGGTCTGTTGCTGACGGTCATCCTGCTCTTCGGCTTTCAAGCCGAGACGCTCGTCCGCCAGCCGGGACGCGTGGTGCTCGTAGCGGTGCCGCTGCTGCTGCAGAGCTACGGCATCTTCGCCATCGCGTATGGCGCCGCGCGCTGGTTGCAGTTGCCCTTCGCGATCGCAGCACCGGCGGCGATGATCGGCACCTCCAACTTCTTCGAGCTCGCCGTCGCGGTCGCGATCAGCTTGTTCGGCCTCGAGTCCGGCGCCGCCCTCGCGACCGTCGTCGGGGTCCTCATCGAGGTGCCGGTGATGCTCTCCCTGGTCGCGTTCGCGAATCGCACGCAGCATTGGTTCCCTGCGCAGCCTGATGCGCCACCCGGAGGCTCGCGATGAACCGTGCGCACCGCCCGTCGCTGCTCTTCCTCTGCGTCGCCAACGCGGCCCGCTCGCAGATGGCCGAAGGCCTCGCCCGCGCCCGCTTCGGCGCGAGCGTGCGGGTCCAATCGGCGGGCTCGACGCCCACGCGGGTCCACCCGTTGGCGATCCGTGTGATGGCCGAGCGCGGCATCGACATCTCGAGCCAGCAGTCCAAATCGGCCGACACCATCGAGCCTGCCGACGTGGATTGCGTCGTGACGCTCTGCGCCGAGGAAGTCTGCCCCGTCGTGCTGGCCGATTGCCTGCGCCTGCATTGGCCGATCGACGATCCGGATCGCCGCGACCCTTCATTGGACGAAGCCGCGCTACTGAAGGCGTTCCGCGATGCCCGCGACACCATCGACGCGCGTCTCGCCGATGCCGCCTTCGCTGCGCAACTCTTCGCGGCCCTACCCGGCTAGCGCCTCGCGACGCAGCCAATCACCGCCGGCGATCCGCCGCGCACCAGCGACCTCGCGAGCCGGCAACAGGTAGATCCACGCCCGCTCGCCGTCGTGCAGGACGATGGTCTCGCGCCGGTAGTAGTCGGGGTGCTCTTCGAGACGGTCCAACGCGTCGAGGGTGGCGTCGTCGACCCGGTACCGCTCGCCGTACACGACGTCCAGGCCGCCAGGGACGACACCGGGATAGGCGCCGAGGTCGTAGAGCGTGAACTGCGCTTCGGTGCGCGAGAAGCCCAGGAACTCGGCCCCTGCGAGCAACGCGTGGTTGCCCTCGCCCCGGCGCAAGGTGCCGTAGACGAAGACCTCGTGCCTCAGCACGGGCAGTCCATGCTCGGCACCTCGGCGCTGGTCCCTGGCCGCCACGTCGGACCGGCGGGCTGCAGCACGGCGTCGGGTCCGATCAGCTCGAGCTTGCCGTCTCCGTCGAGATCCACGGCGGCCCGCGGCGGGACCGCGCGGCCCGGGTCCCGGTCGTCCGAGAGCAGGCGCAGGCGCGCGTTCTCGCCCTCGCCTTGTACCTCCCAGAGCGCCCAGAACTCGCCGAAGAAGTCGCCGCAGCCCGAGCCAGCCACGGCGTGCATCCACAGCAGACGGCGGCCGTCGGCGGTCCGGAAGGTCACCACCCGCGGCTGCGCCTCCTCGAAGCGGTCCCAATGCTCCGGCCGCGGCAACGGAACCATCTCGGCGTACTCCTTCTGCACCACCGACCAGCCCCGCAGCTTGCGCAGCGCGGGCAGGCCGAGGCGGAGCAGTTGCGGGTCGGGCGTGGCTTCCGCGAGCTGCGTCACCGCCGCGCGGTCGTCGGCGCGCGCCCAGAACACGCCGCGGCAGTCCGAGCCCTGCGCCGGCACCACGCGCCCTGCGAGGAACAAGCCGCCCTGCCCGAGATCCCAGACGTCGTCGGCGATCTGCGGCTGCGTCATCGGCTCGCTGCCCATCTCGCCGGTCCAGGACTGGCGCGTCCCGAAGTGCGGCTCCACTCGGGCGAGGTGCACCAACTGCACGACCTGGCCGTGGCACTGCTTGCCGCGAACGCCATAGAGCGTCACAGCGCGTCCGAGCCAGGGCTTCCAATCCGCCGCGACGTCGGCCTCGAGGACCCGGCGTGACGCGCTGGCGTAGCTGTCGGCGCTGTGGAGCTTCAGCCGGCCTCGCGCCCGCATCCCGGCCTTGCCACGCGCGAGCAGGACGTACGGCGCGTCCTCGTGCGAGACGAACGCGAAATCCGCCGGGTCGAGCCGCCCCACGGGGTCGGCACCGATCACCTCGGACGCCAACATCTCCTCCCTCGCGATGCGCAGCTCCGTGCCCTCGCGCACGACGACCAATTGCTTGGGCCCGACGTCGCGATAGCTCCCGCTCTGCCATTCCTGCGTGAAGGTCACGGTCGCGGCGCCGACGCCGGTGGCGATCGCGACATCACGGGCGTCGACCTTCATCGCCTTGCCGAACATGCGCTTCCGGTCGGCGATCCAGCCCTTGCGCGCAAAGGCCTTCTCGCGACGACCCGAGCGCTTGATGCCCTGGAAGCGCTCGGCGTAGAGCATGGCGTAGCCCTCGAAGTCTCCTTCGTTCTGTGCCTGCACCCAGCGATCGAGCAGCGCCTGCACCAGCGACGCCTGCAGGGGCGGTGCGGCGGGAAGACGCGGAGCGGCCTGGACCGGGCTGGCCGCCGCGGGCGCCGCCACGGGGGCCTCCGGCGCCGGGGCCGCAGGCGCCGGTTGCGCCGCCGGCGGCGCGGGTGGCGCAACCGGCGTCGTCGTCTCCTTCCCGCAGCCGACCGTGAGCACCGTCAGGGTCGCCACGAGCCACCACGGCACACGCGAGCTTCCCTCAAATTGCCAGCGCATGCTGGACGACAACGACATGTCGCGCTCGATGACCATCTCACCTCCTGCTCGCCCGGCCGGGGCTGTCGACGCGCCACGGCTCGACGACACGGCCCATCGTGCCCGCCTCGATGCCGCGACGGCAACCGAGTCACCGCCGTGGGCAGTCCGCTTGAGCCCCGGTCGCGGCGCTGCCATCCTCCGACGCCCGCCTCGTCGTGATTCGGACGCGGCGTCCTCCCCTTACCGGAGCCGACCGATGCAACGCGCCCCGACCGACGACCGTCATCTGCACGCCCTGGGCGAGCT
>JBEAPQ010000357.1:0-10305 GCA_041164325.1 Planctomycetota bacterium
TCGAAGTACGAGTCGATCGTCCCCACGTCGCGCCAGTAGAGGTTCTGGTCTCCGGTGTCGTCGACGAAGTGGTGCGCGTACACGCCACCCTCGCGGATCATCCGCGGGATCACGTCCTTGCCGAAGTCGTGCGAGCTGTCGTCGCCGAGCACGTGGTCTTCCTCGAGCCGACGCACGAGCTCCTCGGTGCGGAAGATGTAGATCCCCATCGAGCCGAGGCAGTGGCCGGGCTGACCGGGGATCTCCGGACCCTGCTCCGGCTTCTCGACGAAACTCTGCACCTCGTTGCGGGCATCGACCTCGAGGACGCCGAATCGATTGCTCTCGTCCTGCGTGATCCGCACGGCTCCGATGGTCAAGACGGCCCCGTTCGCGAGGTGGTCCTGGAGCATCCGCCCGTAGTCCATCCGGTAGATGTGGTCGCCGGACAGGATCAGGACGTGGTCAGGGCGTTCGGCCCGGATCGCGTCGAGGTTGTTGAAGATCGCGTCGGCCGTGCCGCGGTACCAGGCGTTGAACTCACCGTGCTGCGGCGGACGACTGACGATGAACTGATCGAGGCGGCGGGGCAGGAAGTTCCACCCGTAGCGGATGTGCTCCTCGAGCGACCGCGCCTGGTACTGGGTGAGCACGAAGATCCGGCGGAGGCCGGAGTGGATGCAGTTGCTCAGCGTGAAGTCGACGATCCGGTAGGCACCGCCGAACGGCACAGCGGGCTTCGCACGCACGCGGGTGAGCGGCTGGAGCCGTTCGCCACGGCCCCCGGCCAGGATGAACGTAAGGGTGTTCTTGAGTTCCTGCGTGATGAGCATCGGCGGGCCCTGCGCGCGGAAGTCCCCGCGACGCCGATAGAATGTCGAACCGACGAGGACTAGAAAACCCTGGCCCGCAGAATGGCGCGGGCCGTTCCATGGGACTCGTCACGACCGCGCGATGAAGAGCGACGACCACGCCGCCCCGCACGCGGTGACGGGAGAACCCGGCCCCGAGGCCGAGTGGCTCGAGACCGACGGACGCGGTGGGTTCGCATCGGGGACGGTCCGCGGTGTCCGGACGCGCCGCTACCACGGACTGCTGATCGCCTGGCCGGCCGGGCTGACGCGCCGCCACCTGTTCGTCGCGGGGCTCCGGGCCGACCTCCTCCTGGAAGGCGGGCCAGCAGGCGCCTGGCCTGGGCAGGCCCCGATCCGCGGTTTCCGACTGTCCCCCCATCCGGTGTGGGAGTTGGCGACCTCCGAGGGACCGCTCCAGGTGGAGGTGCTGTCGGGCCGGGGAGCACCGGTCACCCTCGTCCGCTGGACGCTGGCCGCGGGCTCGAGACCGTGCCGGCTCCGGGTCCGCCCCGCACTCGCGTGTCGCGAGGCCGACGCATTGCACTTCCGCAATGATGCCCTCGACCCGGCGGTGACCCCGGTGCCCGGGGGATTCCGGGCCCGGCCATACCCGAGCCTGCCGGAAGTCACGATCGCGTTCGACCGCGGAGATTCCGACGGTGAGGCGGAGCTCGAGCCGCACCCTGCATGGGTGCAGGGCATCGATCTCATCGAGGAACGCCGCCGCGGCTACGACGCCGTGGAGGATGAATTCGAGCCCGGCTCGCTCACGGTGGCACTGCACCCCGGTCGTCCGCGCACACTCGCACTCTGCATCGGGGAGGCCCCCACGGATCCGGACCAGGCGTTCGAGACCGCACGCGCCGCACGGCAGATCGTCTCCGCCGAAGCCGACCTCCCTACCCGACTGGCGGCGCGAGCCGACGACTTCCTGCAGGAAGCGCCGTCGATGGGCGCGCGCCCGCGGCTCGGGATCTGTGCCGGCTTCCCGTGGTTCACCGAGTGGGGCCGCGACACCTTCCTGTCCCTTCCGGGACTGACGATCGCGCGCGGACGCCTCGACCTCGCCACCCGCGTGCTGACCGAGGCCCTGCCCTTCCTCCAGGACGGACTCCTGCCCAACGTCTACGCGACCACGAAGGACTCCAGCCACTACGGATCGGTCGATGCCGCGCTCTGGTACGCCCGCGCGGTCGACCTGTGGCGCGCCGCGGGCGGCAGCGATGCGCTGTATCGGGACGTCCTCGGACCAGCCCTGCTCGAGATCGCCTCCGGCTACGCGGAGGGGAAGGGCGCGGCAGGGCGCCTGGGTCTGCGGGCCCGGCCGGACGGGCTCCTGACCGCCGGGCGTCCGGACCTCAACGCCACGTGGATGGATGCACAGCTGCCCGAGGGCCCGGTCACACCGCGGGACGGCATGCCGGTCGAGATCGAGGCGCTGTGGATCGCACTCCTCGACCAGTGCGTCGCGCTGCGGCCCTCCGACGCGCGGCTGCGCGCCATGCGCGACCGCAGCTTCGAGGCCTTCGTCGCGCTGTTCTGGATCCCGGGAAGCCACGGCGGTCCGGGGCGCCTCGCGGACCGGATCGACGCCGACGGCCAGCAAGATCGCCGCATCCGCCCGAACATGGTCCTGGCTGCCGCTCTCGCGCGCAGCCCGCTCCACCCCGCGCAGAAGGCGGATGTCTTCGCGACCGCGACCGAGCACCTGCGCACGCCCCGCGGGCTGCGGACGCTGGCGCCGAACGACCCCGACTTCGTGCCGCGCTACGAGGGCGACCAACGCAGCCGGGACCTCGCCTACCACCAAGGGACGGTCTGGCCCTGGCTGCTCGGCGCCTACGTGGAACTCGGTCTCCAGGTCGACGGCCCGGGCGCGCGGGCGGACCTGCACGGGCTGCTCGAGGGGTTCGGTCCGGAGTTGGATCGAGCGGGCCTCGGACACATCTCCGAGGTCTACGACGGGGATCCGCCGCACCGACCCGGCGGGACGATCGCCCAGGCTTGGAGCACCGCCGAACTGCTCCGCGCGCTGGCGCTCGTGGAAGCCGGTGCGCAGAAGGAGGACTCCGCATGACCGACGTCGTGTTCTGGTTCGAGGCCCACCAGCCGTTCCGGCTCCTCCACGCCACTCGGGAGGAGCACGCGGCCGCGGCGCACCCCTTCGACGACGCCGGCAACCGCTTCATCCTCGAGCGCGTCGCGGAACGCTGCTACCGGCCGATGAACCGCCTGCTCCTCGATCTGATCGAGCAGCACGAGGGCCGTTTCCGCTGTTCGTTCTCGCTCACCGGCACGCTGATCGAACAGCTCCGGACCTGGGAGCCGAAGACGCTCGACCTCTTCGTCGCACTGGCGGAGACCGGCTGCGTCGAGTTCGTCTGCGAGACGTCGCACCACGCGCTCGCGGCGCTCGGGGACCCGGCCGAGTTCGCCGCACAGGTCCGAGCGCAGCGCGACCTCGTCGAGGACCTGTTCGGCGTGCGCCCGACGACGTTCCGGAACACGGAGCTGATCC
This sequence comes from Planctomycetota bacterium, assembly GCA_041164325.1. Lineage (GTDB taxonomy): Bacteria > Planctomycetota > UBA1135 > UBA1135 > UBA2386 > JAQCBR01. Next base: position 3,352 of record JBEAPQ010000357.1, read on the forward strand.
TCGACGAGTCGGTGGCCGCCCAGGTCGAAGCGCTCGGATTCGATGCGCTGCTCGGCGAGGGCGCCGATCCGCTCCTCGGCGACCGACAGCCTTTCTGGCCCTACCGGCCCCGCGGCTGCGAACGCCTGAAACTGCTGCTGCGCTGCTACCCGCTGTCGGACGACATCGGCTTCCGCTTCAGCAACCCCACGTGGCCCGAGCACCCGCTCATGGCCGACCGCTACGCGCGCTGGCTCCGCAACCTGCCGGACGACGCAGCCTTCGTCGGCCTGTTCATGGACTACGAGACGTTCGGCGAACACCAGTGGGTCGAGACCGGCATCTTCGACTTCATGCGCCGGCTCCCGCAGGAGGTCCTGCAGGATGAGCGGATCCGGTTCGCGACGCCTCGCGAGGTCGCAGCCGCCCACCCAGCCCGGGAAGAGCTGCCGATTCCCCGGCCGATTTCCTGGGCGGACGAGGAGCGCGACCTCAGCGCATGGCTCGCGAACCCGATGCAGCGGGACGCCCACGACGCGCTCTACGCGCTGCGTCCGGCAGCGGGTGCCGCCGCAGAGCGGGGCGACCTCGAGCCGCTCGCGATCTGGAGGCGTCTGTCCACGTCCGACCACGTCTACTACATGGCCACCAAGCGGGCTTCGGACGGAGACGTGCACGACTACTTCAGTCCGTATCCACGGCCGCACGATGCCTACATGAACTTCATGAACGCCCTGGAAGCCCTGCGCGCCCGACTGGAGCGACCCATCCTGGAATCTCCCCCGCCTGCCGAGACCCCGGCGTCGTCCAAGGCCCCGAGCGAGAAGCCGTCCGCCAGACGCGGTGGGAGGCGGCGTCGCTGATGGCCCAGAACCAAGCGAGTGAAGCGCGACCGACCGTCTTCGAGGTCAGCTGGGAGGTCTGCAACAAGGTGGGCGGCATCCACACCGTCCTTTCGAGCAAGGCCCTCACGGCCGTCGAACGTCTCGGTGACGGACGCTACTGGGCGGTCGGCCCCTGGCTCCTGTCGGACACCGATCGGAACCTGCCGTTCGAGGATGACCCGGGCTACACCGAGTTCGTCGACGCCTGCCGAAGCATGGGGCTGCCCGTGCGCGTGGGGCGCTGGACGATCCCCGGACGCCCGCGCTGCATCCTGATCGAGTTCTCCAGTCTCTACGACCGCAAGGATGCGGTCCTGGCGCAGCTGTGGGAGGACTTCGAGGTCGACTCGATCGCGGGTGCTTGGGACTACGTCGAACCGGTCCTGTTCGGCCATGCGGCGGGTCTCGTGCTCGAGGAGTTCTGGGATCGCTACCTCGCGCCGGAGCACGGCCGTGCAATCGTCCACGCACACGAGTGGATGACGGGATCGGCGCTGCTGCACGCCCGGCGCCACGTGCCGGCCATCGGCACCGTGTTCACGACGCACGCGACGGCCCTGGGCCGCACGCTGTCCTCCCTCGGGCATTCCCCCGAGAGCGGACTCGGCGAACGGACTCCCGAAGACCTCGCCCGCGAACACGGAATGCGGGCCAAGCACTCGATCGAGACGGTGTCGGCGCGCGAGGCCGACGTGTTCACGACCGTCAGCCAGGTGACAGCGAAGGAAGCCGAGCTGCTGCTCGGGCGGGCGGCGGTTCCCATCCTGCCCAACGGCATCGACCTCGACGTGGTCGACGAGCTGGCGACCCGCGGCGGTGAGACCCCTGCCGTGCGCGCTCGTCTCGAGGACTTCGCCACGCGCTTCCTCGGCATCTCGAACGCGAAGGAAGCCGCGTTCGTCGCCATCTCCGGCCGCTACGAGTTCCACAACAAGGGCATCGATCTGTTCCTCGACGCCCTCGCGCAGCTGGACCGTGAGCCCGGCCGCCCGGTGGTCGCCTGGGTGCTCGTGCCCGCCGGCAACTCCGGCCTCCGCTCGGAAGTTCGGGAGCGCCTGACCGTCGGCGCACCGTCGGACCAGCCAGTCGGCATCGCCACCCACCACCTGTTCGACGAGGAGCACGATCCGGTGCGCCGGCGCTGCGCCGAGCTCGGGCTCGACAACGCGCCCACGGCGCGGGTCCACGTCGTCCACGTCCCGGTCTACCTGGCGCCGGGCGACGGGTTCCTCGATGCGTCCTACGAGGCCGTCCTGGCCGCCATGGACCTCGGGGTGTTCCCGAGCTTCTACGAGCCCTGGGGCTACACGCCACAAGAGGCGCTGGCGCTCGGCGTGCCGACCATCACCAGCGACTACGCCGGCTTCGGCCGGTTCGCGGAGAGCGAGGCGCTGGGCCGCGAAGACGGGGTCACCGTCCTCCACCGGCTCGGACGCCACTACGACGATGCGGTGCGGAGCCTCCACGACGAACTCGGCGAGTTCTTCGCGACGTCCCGCGACGCCGTCCTGGCGCTCCGCGATCGCGCCCGCGCGGCCGCACGCCGGACCGACTGGTCCGACCTTTTCCGTCACTACGAGTCTGCCTACGCCGCGGCTGCAGCCGCGATCGAGAACCGCATGAGCCAGGGCGCTGCCCAGACCCGCAAGCCACGTCGCCAGGTCGTCACGAACCCGGTGTCAGCGCGTCGCCCCCACCTGCAGTACTTCGATGTGTCTGCGGTCCTTCCCGAGCCACTCCGCCCCCTGGAACGCATCGCGCGCAACCTGTGGTGGTGCTGGGATCACGACGTGCCGCAGCTGTTCCGGGAGATCTCGCCGACCGCTTGGGACCAGCACCGCCACAACCCGCTGCGCTTCCTGCGCCATGCGTTCCCCGACGATCTCCGCGCGAAGGCGGCGGACCCATCGTTCTGCAGACGCGTCGCCGAAGCCGAACAGCGCTTCGACGCCTACATCGCCGCACGCTGCGAGTCCCTGCCCGTCGGCGACGGCAGCGGCGCGATCAGCCAGGAACGGCCGGTGGCCTACTTCTGCGCCGAGTTCGGCTTCCACGAGTCGCTGCCGATCTACAGCGGTGGCCTCGGGATCCTCGCGGGTGACCACCTCAAGTCGGCGAGCGACCTGAACATCCCGCTGATCGGTGTCGGCCTGTTCTACCGCTACGGCTACATGGGCCAGTCCCTGACGGCGGACGGCCAGCAAGTCGCCGTCGATCGCGAGAACGAGCCGCGCGACCTCCCGCTCGAGCTGCTCCGCGGCGCGCACGGCGAACCCCTCGAAGTCCGCGTGCCGATGCCCGGACGCGACGTCGCGCTCCGCGCGTATCGCTGCCGGGTCGGACGTGTGGATCTCTATCTGCTCGACGCCAACACGCCGTCCAACCACGACGAGGATCGCGAGATCACGCGCAACCTCTACGGCGGCGACCACGAGACGCGGATCCGCCAGCTGATCGCGCTCGGTCGCGGCGGGGTGCGCCTGCTCGACGAACTCGGCATCGAGCCGAGCGCCTGGCACATGAACGAGGGGCACGCCGCCTTCCTGACGCTGGAACGGCTCGGACGGCTCGTGCGTCGGCAGGGCCAGACGTTCGAGACCGCGCGCGAGGCGATCCGGACGACGACCGCGTTCACGACCCACACGCCGGTTCCGGCAGGACACGACCGCTTCAGCGAAGACCTGATGCGGCGCTACTTCAGCGACGTGCCGGACTCGGCCGGCGTGCCGTGGGAGCGATTCCTCCGCTTCGGGCGCGCGGACGAGGGAGCCTCGGACTTCAACATGTCCTACCTCGCGCTGACGTTCTCGTCGTACTGCAACGGCGTCAGCAAGCTGCACGGCATCGCGTCGCGCGAGCTGCTGCACCCCTACTGGCCGAACCTCCTGCGCGAGGAAGTCCCGGTCGACTCCGTCACGAACGGCATCCACCTGCCGACCTGGACCCATCCGCGCATCGCAGCGCTGCTCGGCAAGACCGACGGTCCGGTCCAGGGAACGGACTTCACGGAGCGTGCGGCCTCGGTCGACCCGGCGGCTCTGTGGCGCACCCACTGCGACCTCAAGGCCGATCTCCGGGCCCGCGTCGCACAGCGGATGGAGCGCGCGTTCGTCGCGCGCAACGACAGCCCGGTCCTGCTCTCCCGCATCCTCGATGGCCTCGACGAGGACGCCCTCTGGATCGGGTTTGCGCGGCGCTTCGCGCCGTACAAGCGCGCCCAGCTCCTCTACAAGGACCCGGCCCGGCTCGCGCGGCTCCTCGACGCGACCGATCGCCCGGTCCGCATCCTGGTCGCCGGCAAGGCGCACCCGCGCGACCAGCACGGTCAGGACATCCTGCGCAGCATCGCGTCGCTGTCGCGTGGCACGGATCTGTCCGGCCGCGTGATCTTCGTCGAGGACTACGACATCGATCTGGCCCGCTCGCTCGTCCAGGGCGTCGACGTCTGGCTCAACACGCCGACCCGCATGCTCGAAGCGAGCGGAACCTCCGGCATGAAGGTCGCGGCCAACGGCGGACTCAACCTGTCGATCGCCGACGGCTGGTGGCCCGAGGGTGCCGACGGCGAGAACGGGTGGACGATCGGCTCGCTCCGGAAGGTCTACCAGGAGCAGGAGCTGCAGGATCAGCTCGACGCCGAAACGCTCTACCAACTGCTCGAGGAACAGGTCGTGCCCTGCTTCTACGAACGCGACGCGGACGGCATCCCGCAGGCCTGGGTCGCGAAGATGATCCACTGCCTCCAGACGCTGCCCGCCGTGTTCGACACCGACCGGATGGTCGGCGAATACCTCGACAAGGCCTACCGCGACCTCGCAGCGGGCTGCTTCGCGAACCAAGCGGACCGTGACCGGGCGCGCCGCATCGCCGACGAGGCGCAGCGCATCCGGCGCGGGTTCGACGCGATCCGGATTCTCGAGGTCCGCCACACGGACATCGCCGCCGTCCGCGTCGGAGACACGTTCGAGGCCGCGGTCCGCCTCGACCTCGGGCCCCTCGCTCCCGACGACGTCGAAGTCGAGGTCGTGCTCGGCAACGCACAGGCTGACGGGGAGCTGGTCCGCACCGAGTTCACGGACCTCGCGGTGGACGAGAACGCGGCCCCTGCAGATGCCGAGGGGCTCGTGTTCCGCGGCACGCACCAGATCAGTCGTTCGGGCCGCTACGGGGTCGGCATCCGCATCCGTCCGCGTCGCGGCAGCGCGTCACCGAGCGCGCTGCGAGACCTCGTCCTGTGGGCCTGAGCCCGTCACAGCCGGTGACGAATGCCGTCGACAGGCTGCGAAGCGCTGGCTCGGCGACGGCTGTCGCCGTCGCACGGAGGCCGTGACCCACGAGAGTCACGGCCTCTCGGTCAGTCCGAACGACCGACGGTGAGACCGAGGAACGCGAGGCGGTCGACAGATTCCTGGATCCGGATCGTCGTCGGCTTGCCCGCCCCGTGTCCGGCCTTGCGGCTGACGCGGAGCAGGATCGGTGCGTCGGCGCCCTGCCCTGCCTGGAGGCGCGCCGCGAACTTGTAGGAGTGCCCCGGCAGGACGCGGTCGTCGTGGTCGCCGGTCATCACCAACGTCGGCGGGTAGGCCCGCCCGTCGACCACGTTGTGCAGCGGCGAGTAGGCGCGAAGCACCGGGAACATCGCCGGGTCATCGCTGCGGCCATACTCCGGCGCCCAGGCCCAACCGATCGTGAAGCGGTGGTAGCGGAGCATGTCGAGCACACCGACCTCCGGAATCGCGGCGCCGAAGAGCTCCGGGTGTTGGACCAGACAGGCGCCCACCAGGAGCCCCCCGTTGCTGCCCCCGTTGATCGCGAGGTGGGCAGGTGCGGTGTAGTCGTTGCGGATCAGGTAGCGGGCGCAGCTGACGAAGTCGTCGAAGACGTTCTGCTTGCGGTCCAGCATCCCGGCCTCGTGCCACGCCTGGCCATACTCGCCGCCGCCGCGCAGCGTGGCCTGGGCGTAGACACCCCCGCGCTCGCAGAACACGAGGGTCTGCACCGAGAAGCGCGGCGTCAGCGACACGTCGAACCCGCCGTATCCGTAGAGCAACGTCGGGTTCTTGCCGTCGAGCCGCAGGTCGCGGCGGTGGACGAGGAACATCTTCAGCGGCGTGCCGTCCTGTCCCTGGAAGCCGACCTGCCGCACGACGAAGGCGTCGGGATCGAACGGCAGCGAGGGCGACCGCACCTCGGCGAGCTCGCCCGCATCCATGTCGAAGGCGTAGACCGAGCCAGGTCGCGTGAAGCTCGAGAACAGGATGTGCAGCGTCCGATCCCCACGACGTCCCTCCAGCTGCGAAACCGCGCCGACCCCGGGCAGCGTGACGACGCCGATCGGCGCGCCGTCGAGCGCGAAACGGTGCAACTCGTCGTGCGCGTCGACGAGGTAGCGGACCACCAGTTCGCCTCCGAGGATCGAAGCGCCCTGGAGCTTGTCCTTCGTCTCCCCCACGACTTCGCGGCGCACCGTCGCGTCCGACAGCGAGACGGCGAGGACCCGACCGTTCGGCGCGTCGACGTCCGTGACGAAGAGCGCTTCCTCCCCGATCACCTCGACGAAGTCGTAGGCCCCGTCGAAGTCGAAGAGCAGCGGACGGACCGCGAACGCCGGGTCCGAGAGGTCGATCACAGCGACGCGGTTCCGGGTGTCGGTGCCGGACCAGACGCTCACGATCGCGTAGCGACCGTCGTCGGTCACCGACGGCGCGAAGCCCCAGTTCGGCTCATCCGGACGCTCGTAGACCACGGTGTCGTCGGCCTGGGTCGTGCCGATGCGGTGGTAGCAGAGGCGCGCTCCGACCGTGGCGGCCTCGTAGACCTGCCCTTCCTCCGGTGCGGGGTACGACTGGTAGAAGAAGCCCGCGCCGTCGTGGGTCCATGCCGCGCCCGAGAACTTCGACCACTCGAGCCGGTCGGACAGCAACTCTCCGGTCGCGACGTCGAGGACCTGCCAGGTGACCCAGTCGCTGCCCGCACTCGAGGTCGAGAACGCCAGCCGCGCCCCGTCCTCGCTGAACGACGTGGCGCCGAGCGCGACCGTTCCGTCGTCGGACAGCGCGTTGGGGTCGAGCAGGACCCGCCCGTCGACCCA
>JBEAPQ010000358.1:0-12996 GCA_041164325.1 Planctomycetota bacterium
AGTTGACCGACGACGCGATTCCGGAGCTGGCCCGCCTCGAGCAGCTCGAGCGGCTGCATGTTTGGCAATCCGGCTTGTCCGAGAAGGGCATCGCGCGGCTCCAGAAGGAGCTGCCGAACACACGGGTCTTCGTCGCCCCGGAGCTGCCGGCGCCTCGGCCCGCAGAAGAGCGCGCGCGCCGGCGCTGACCGTGTTGAGAGCGTGTGACTCGATGGAGTCACGGGCTCTCCCGCGGCCGCCAAGCAAGCACGTCGCAGCCTGTCGGCGGACTTCGTCCACGCCGGTGCGTCTTGGCTCGTGACGGAATCCGTCGAGCCGCCCTGAAGCGTCACCCGCGCTGGAAGACGAGGAAGGTGCCCGTCTTCCCGGACACGACCGCGTCGAGCCTTCCGTCGCCGTCGAGGTCGGCGGTGCGGATCTGGAGGCCGGTGCCCACCCGCCCCTCGGTTCCGGCGAGGTCACGACGGCGCACCCCACCCGCGGCGTCTCTCTCGTAGAACCAGAGTCCCGGCGGCTCGGCACTGCCCGGGTCACGCCCTTCGTGGCCGCGAACACGCTTGCCGGTGAGGACTCCCGAGCGCCCTGTACCCGTCCAATCCACGGCGGTCAGCGTGTGCAGCTGGGAGCTCCGGGTGTCGATCGGTTGGCGCTGCGAGAACCGATCCGTGCCCGCGCCGCCCGGGAGCTGGCGATACCAGTGCAGGCCGTAGTCGTGGGCTGCCCCGACCACGAGGTCGTTGCGGCCGTCGCCATCCCAGTCGGTGATCAGGACCGGACACGACGCCTGCCCCAGATCCAGATCCCGGTGCAGCTTCCAGGCACCTGCAAAGGTGTCTTCGTTCGGCTGCTCGTACCAGCCAACGCGGACCAGCACGTCGAGGTCGCCGTCTCCGTCGATGTCGCCCACCCCGAGTCCGTGCCCGTTGCCTCGGGCTCCCAACATGAACGGCGTGAGGAGCGGGCCATCAGGGTCGTCCTTGCCCCGCATCCGGAACGCGAGGAGAGCGGCATGGTCGTTCCACGAGTTCACCAGGAACTCCGGGGTCCCGTCCTGATCGAGGTCGTAGAGCAGCGTCGCCTCGTTGGCCGTACCCACCTTGCCAAGCTCGAAGCGCGTCCAGCGGAGGCCGCGCCGCAGCCCATCCTCGCCAGGGTTCCGGTATCCGCACAGCTCGAGCTCGAAGAACGATCCGCTGACCACGTCGAGCCATCCATCGCCATCGATGTCGACCAGGTGCTCGCCGTTGTTCGCGAGATACGCGCCGCCGCTGACCTCGGCGACGTCTCGCACCGGTCGGGCCACGAAGTCCGGGTTCTCGAACCAAAGGCCGCCCGCGACGACGTCGAGATCGCCATCCTGGTCGATATCGCCCACGGCGCAGCCTTCGTTCGGGCTGACGGCCAGACAGCGGATCTCACAGGGAATCGGAGGTCCGAGCGGACAGTCCACGTCCGGGTCTTGGCACCGCGGGCTCGTCGTGCCCAGCACAAGGGCGCTCCCCACGTGGAGCAGGCTCCCGAGGGCGGCCCATCGGGTCGTTCTTGGATGCGGCATCGGAGCTCTCCTGGAGGGCACGGCTGGATGGGCGCGTCGCGCCGCGCCTCACAGCGGGTCGCGCCGCGGACCGAAGTGATACCGCACGGAGAGCCAGGCCGAGAAGTCGGGGGCGATGTACTGGGAGAGATCCTCTCCCAGACCGACCTCCAGCCCGATCCGCTCGTCGAGTCGGAAGCGCGACGCCAGCCAGAGCAACCACTGGTCGTCGGAGGTTCTGCTGAGGTCGAGCCCGCGCAGGGTCGAGCGGTCGTACTCGACCTGCGCGAGCCAGGACCACGCGGGGGCGATGGCCCATTCGCATCCGACTCCCCCACTCGTCACATCCCGGAGCGGGGCGCCCGCCCGCGACGCCTGATCCATGGCGCCGACGAAGGTGTGGTCGACGTGTGCATTCCACGCGACAGGCCCGGTGCGCCACTCGGTCGAGAGTCCGAACATCCAGTCGGCGCTGCCGTTCCCGTAGCCGTTCGCCGCGCTCCCGACAGGAAGATCGACACCGCCCCGGACGTGCACACCGATCGGTCCGTCGCGCAGCGGGACGAGCTCGTAGCCGAGCACCAGCGGGACATCGAGCACGTGGAGCCCGTCCTCTTCGACCTCGAACACGGTCTGACCACCGCGCGTCGCGAGGACCTCGAACTCATCGCGGGCCGCGAGGTCTCGCCCCTGGTCGGGGAAGCCGAAGAAGTCGTGCCAGCCGATGACGAAGTCATCGAGGAATCCGCCGGTGGCGTGCGCGGTGGGCACCTCGATCTCGAGGTCGAAGCCAGCGCCGAGCCCGATGCGGGCGGCCAACGCGGTCCGAAGGTATTCCCCGTCCATCCGGAAGGTGTCGAGTCCCCCCTGCCCCCCGAGGAACAGGCTCGTGTAGGCACTCGACAGATCGACGTCGACCGATCCCGCCGGGACGGCTTCGCTCGAGCGGGGCCGCAGGCGGCCCACCACGAGCTGTGCCGGGTGTTGGTTGCGTGCTCCGAGGGGCCCGTCGAAACGTGGGCTGGTCGTGCAGGCCGATGCGGCCGCGACCGCGAGGCAGAGGCCCACGTGCCGGACGCACCCTCCCAGGAACCCGAGTTCGTCCTTTCCGCTCGGCGCCAGCACGACGGACTGCTTAGCCCCATCGTCCGCCGGGGTCACGCATCGTTCTCCGCGAGCGCGGCCATGACCGATCCGGGACCTCGATGATGCCTCGGGAACGTGGGTTCGCTGTCGGCTAGACTCCGGCCTTCCTCGCGGCACTGCGGTGTCTCCTCCGACCCTCGTCGATCCAGCATGCGCCTGTCCTCGTCCCGCCTGCTCATCCTCTCTTCGACCTCTGCCCTGGCGCTGCTCCCGGCAGCCTGCTCCAGCGGCGGCGACGAGGAGCGCCCCACGACGACGATGCCGATCGAGTCGGCCGTGCACTTCGTCGGGTTCACGGGTCGCCCCGAGTACGGGCCCTTCCCGGTGACGACGGGCGACGTGCTGACCTACGACCACCGGCTCTTCCTGCGGGATGACGGAACCTACCGGCGCACGGACGCGGGAGGTCAGGAGCTGGACGTCGACCAGTACGGCCTCGAACCGGACGGCGAGTGGTCGCTCGTCGTGCCCACCTCGACCAATGCGGTCTTCTACCGCGGTTGGCTGGGCCTGAACGAGGACATCGTCGCGAACGCCCGGGTGATCACCGCGCGTGACGGCTTCCAGACCGATCGCGTGGGTTCGGCGGTTGGGCTCTACCTCGCGACGAAGATCGAGCAGGGCGCGGCTCCGACCCCCGCAGAGCTGGCTGGGGACTGGCACGTCTTCTCGATGCACACGCTCTTCGCCGAGCCCCAGGCGGTGCCCGATGAGGATCGTGTCGGGCTCGCGTTCTCCGGAGCCCTCGACCTTGCCGAGGACGGGTCGTTCCTCGGGCAGGGCGTCGAGTCGGAGGAAGGCCCGATCACGCTGCGCGGCGAGCCGGCGGACTTCCGTGCGGACAGCGATGGCCGCTTCGAGGTCGAACTCCGCTACGACGTCGCGAGCAAGCCTGACTACGAGCGGAGTTTCCGTGCCGGAGGGAGTGGTCGTCTGATCTTCGGCGTCGACCTGAACCTCGGCGGAGAGGACCCGGCGGCGGGGATGCTGGCGATGATGAAGTTCCGCACCGAACCCTTCGACGCGGCGGATCTCGCTGGCACCTACCAGCTCGGCATGTGGACGCTCTTCCTGCTGCCGGAGGCCGCCGGTTCCGACGCGGCCATCGGCACGCTCGAGATCGGCGAGACCGGCTCGTTCCGCATCGTGGCGACCGACAACCTCGGTCAGGAGTTCACCTACACGGGAACGACGCGCGCGGAGTCGAATGGGTCACTGACGTTCACGGTCACGGACCCCTACACCGAGACCTGGTACGGCGCGTTCGACGACGCGTACGGCACGGTGGTCTTCAACGACAACTTCAAGGAAGTCCGGCCGACACGGCAGGTCGAGCTCAGCCTCGGGGTTGCGGTGCGGCCACGCGTGCCGGCGAACCAGTGACTCCGTCACGGGCTCTCTCGCGGCCGCGAAGCGGCCCCCGAGCAAGCGCCTCACAGCCTGTAGACTGATTCGGTCACAGGCTGTGAAAAAGCGGCAGGACAACGCGCATCGTCGGGCCTGCCGTGCCGCCTCTCGTTCCCTCCTGCGCCCCATCCCAGCCGTCCACCGTGAACCACGCTCCCAGCGAGCCCATCCTCTCCACGGACCTCCCGTTCGCGCAGAAGATCGCGTCGGGCAAGGTCCGTGATGTCTACCTCCTGGGCGACGACCTGCTCCTCGTCGCGACCGACCGGATCTCGGCCTTCGATGTGATCATGGCCGAGGGGATCCCCGACAAGGGGCGCATCCTCACCGCGGTCTCCGCGTTCTGGTTCCAGCATCTGGAGGGGGTCATCCCCCATCACCTGCTGTCCACCGACGTCGACGCGTGGTCAGACGTTCCACCCGCCTACCGAGATCTGCTGCGCGGGCGCACGATGCGCTGCCTGCGCGCCGAACCCATGCCCGTCGAATGGGTGGTCCGCGGCTACCTGACGGGCTCCGGGTGGAAGGACTACCAGGCGACGGGCGTCGTGTCCGGGGTCCAGCTCCCTGCCGGAATGCAGCATGCGAGCAAGATCGAACCGGCGATCCTGACCCCGTCGACGAAGGCCGAGGCGGGCCATGACGAACCCATCTCTTTCGAGCGGGCGGTCGAACTCGTGGGAGCCGAGGCCGCGCACGCCGCGCGCGATGCGGCGCTCGCCCTCTACGAAGCCGGGCGCGTCCACGCGGCGGCCCGCGGAATCGTGATCGCCGACACCAAGTTCGAGTTCGGGATGCGGGATGGGCAGGTCCTGCTGATCGACGAGTGCCTGACCCCCGACTCGTCACGCTTCTGGCCCGTGGATGAGGTCGTGCCTGGCGGCAAGCCGACGAGCTACGACAAGCAGGTGCTGAGGGATTGGCTCAGCGAGCAGAACTGGAACTACAGCCCCCCGCCGCCCGCACTCCCTGAAGACGTGGTGGCACGGACGGCCGCGACCTACCGGGAGATCCGGGATCGCCTGACGCGCGGACCCGGCGGACCGTCTGCCGAAGCGACATGAAGCTGCCTCCGACGATCGCCTGGTCCGGCTCGGCGCGCGATGGCCACCTCGAGCTGGTCGACCAGACCCGCTTGCCCTCGCACGTCGAGATCCTCCGCATCCGGACCCTCGAGGACGTCATCGGAGCCATCCGCCGGCTCTCGGTGCGCGGGGCGCCCGCCATCGGGGTGGCGGCGGCCTACGGTGTGGTGATCGGGATTCGGCAAGCGCGGGTCGACCGCAGTCCGCAGGCGTTCCTGGAAGCTCTGCAGACTGCGGGTGATGCGCTGATCGCGGCCCGGCCGACCGCCGTCAATCTCGCCTGGGCCGTGCGGAGGATGCAGGCGGCCGGTTCGCGGGCCCCGTCCCTCGACGCCCTCCTGGACGAAGCCGTCGCGATCCACGACGAAGATCGGTCGCTGTGTTGCGCGATGGGCGTTCTCGGGGCCCCACTCGTGAAGCATGGAGCGACCGTTCTGACCCACTGCAACACCGGTCGGCTCGCCACGGCGGGAGACGGGACCGCGCTCTCGGTCCTGTTCGAGGCGTGGCGCCAGGGAACGCGGTTCCGGGTGCTCGCCGACGAAACCCGGCCGCTGCTCCAGGGTGCGCGGCTCACGGCTCTCGAACTCGCTTCCGAGGGCATACCGGTCGAGCTGATCGCCGATGGCGCGGCGGCAGGACTCATCGCACGCGGTGTCGTCGATCTCGTCCTGGTGGGCGCCGACCGCGTCGCGGGCAACGGGGACGCAGCCAACAAGGTCGGCACCTACGGGCTGGCGCTCGCCTGCGCGGCACACGGTGTCCCGATGTACGTCGTGGCTCCCACGACGACCTTCGATCTCGGCCTCGAGGAAGGCTCGATGATCCCCATCGAAGAGCGTGACCCGGACGAAGTCCTCTGCGTCGACGGTCATCGCATCGCGCCGTCCGGAGTCGGCGCGCAGAATCCCGCGTTCGACATCACGCCCGGACGCCTGCTCGCAGGGATCATCACGGACCGCGGCATCATCCGACCGGTCGACGCCGCACACGTGCGCGCGACGATCGGCCAGTAGCGCTCCTGCTCAGCCCGCCGGAATCCGACCGGCAGCGATCAGCGCAGCGAGCGCGAGGCCGGCGACGATCCGGTAGTAGGCGAAGGGGCGGAACGTGTGGCGCTTCAGGTAGCGTACGAACGGCCCGACGATGACGAGGGCCGTCACGAAGCTGGCGCCCGCACCGATCAAGAAGTCGACCAGGAGCGGGCCGCTGATGCGCTCCCAGTCCTTCATGGCCTTCAGGGCGCACGCTCCGTAGAGGATCGGCAGCCCCACCAGGAACGAGAACTCGGCGGCTGCCGTCCGTCGCAGTCCGACCACCATCGCGCCCGCGATCGTCGCGCCCGAACGGCTCGTCCCGGGAATCAGCGCGAGGCACTGGAACACTCCGATCCAAAGGGCATGGCGGAGGGACATCTGGTCCAGCTCCACACCCGCATCGGTCCCGGAGCGGTCGCGCCGGGCGAGCCAGCTCTCGAGGACGAGCAGCAGCACCCCGCCGAGAACCATCGTCGTGGCGACCGTGGCCGCGCCGAACAGGACGCTCTCGATCAGGTCGTCGAGGAAGAGCCCCAGGACGGCCGCGGGCACCGCTCCCACGACGAGCAGGACGAGGAGGTTCACCTTGCCGGTCGACGCGCTTCCTGCGAAGACCGTGGTCAGCGCGTCCAGGAGCCGCCGCCAGTAGAGGACGGCGATCGCGGTGATGGCGCCGGCCTGGATCGCAACCTCGTAGGTCGGATCGCTCTGGCCGAGGAACCGGTTGGTCACGATCAGGTGGCCGGTGCTGCTGACCGGCAGGAACTCGGTCAGGCCCTCGACCAATCCGAGGATCAGCGCGCCTGCCGTGCCGGGCCCTTCCGCGGCGGCGGTGGCCGCAACGGCCGCGGGCTCCTGGATCGCGGACGAGAACACGGCTGGTGGAACCAAGGCGCTCAGATCGCCGCGTCCGGGGCGACGTAGTCGTAGCCGAACGCCTCGGCGACGCCCTTGTGCGTGACCTTGCCGGCGAGCACGTTGGCCGCCGAGCGGAGCGTCGGGTCCGCGATCGCCGCAGCAACACCGATGTCGGCCAGGCGGCGCGCATACGGCGCTGTGGCATTGGTCAGCGCGAACGTCGACGTGCGCGGGACCGCGCCCGGCATGTTCGCCACGCAGTAGTGCACCACGCCGTCCACCACGAAGGTCGGGTCGTCGTGGGTCGTCGGCTTGCAGGTCTCGATGCAGCCTCCCTGGTCCACCGCGACGTCGACGACCACCGGGCCGTCGTCCTTCATGATCTTCAGGTCCTCGCGGCGCACGAGGCGCGGGGCCCGAGCGCCGTGGACCAGGACCGCACCGACCACGAGGTCCGCGTGCGGGAGCTGCTCCTTGATGCTGTACGGGTTGCTGTGCAGCAGCCGGACGTTCGCGGGCATCACGTCGGCCAGGTAGCGGAGCCGCTCCAGGTCGATGTCCATCATCACGACGTTCGCGCCGAGACCGGCCGCCATCTTCGCTGCGTGCGTCCCGACCACGCCTCCGCCGAGCACGAGCACCGTCGCCGGCTCGACCCCGGGCACCCCACCGAGCAGGATGCCGCGTCCGCCATGGTGCGCTTCGAGGCACGCCGCGCCCACCTGGATCGCCATCCGACCCGCGACTTCGCTCATCGGCGTCAAGAGCGGCAACCGCCCCGCGACTTCGAGCGTCTCGTAGGCGAAGCAGTGGGCACCCGACGCGAGCATCGCGTCGGTCAGTTCCTGGCTCGCCGCGAAGTGGAAGTAGGTGAACAGCAGCTGGCCGGGACGGATCAGCGGGTATTCCGCGGCGAGCGGCTCCTTGACCTTCACGATCATCTCCGCCTGTCCGTAGACATCCTCGGCGGTCGCTGCGATGCGGCCACCGGCGGCGATGAAGTGTTCGTCGGTCAGCCCAGCGCCCAGACCGGCGCCGGCCTGCACGACCACGTCGTGCCCGCCTTCGACCAGTCGGTGCACCATCGCCGGAACGGCGCCGATGCGGTTTTCCTGGGGTTTGATCTCCTTGGGGACGCCGATGATCATCGCGTTCTGTGAGTTGGCAGGGGGCGGAGCGGTTCGGGGGGCGGGGAGTATAGCGAGCAGGACGTCGGTGCCCGGACGCGATTCCGGCAACTTGGCGCCGAGGATGATCCTCGTTCTGGACTTCTCGCTTGCACCGCGAGCGACCCCGAGCTAGCCTTCCGCGCCCCACGGGGGCGATTAGCTCAGTTGGCTAGAGCACCAGCTCGACAAGCTGGGGGTCACTGGTTCGAGCCCAGTATCGCCCACACACCAAACAAGGCCCGGCACTGCCGGGCCTTGGGCGGTTACGGGCGGATCGCGCCGAGCGTGATGCCATCGGTTCCATCGCTCGCGCGATGCCGCGCCGCGATGCGGGCTCTCGTCGGTGTGGTCGCCCGCTCCCTCCGAGGGGCCGCGGGCCGTCGATCGCTGGCGGTCCGGCCCGCCGCGCCGGCCCGGTGTAGGATCTGCCCGCGGATGCGCCGTTGGCCCCTGACCCTCCCGCTCCTCGCTCTGCTCTGTCCCGCTCTGTCCGGCCAGGATCGTCCGGCGGACTGGCAGCTCGAGGTCCGTCCGTTCCTGACGCGCTACTGCGTCGGTTGCCACGGCCCGACGGACCCGGAAGCCGGGTTGGACCTGGGTGCCGTCCTGGGCGGTTCTCTCGACGCCGAGGCCCTGGACACGCTCGTGGACTTCCGGGACGTCCTGCGGAGCCACGAGATGCCCCCCGCGTCGGAAGTGGCACAGCCCTCCTCGGAGGAGCGATCCCGGATGATGGACTGGGTCGCGCACGTGCTCGAACTCGCGGCCGGTGGCATCCCTACGGACCCCGGGCGCGTCACGATGCGGCGCCTGAGTCGCTTCGAGTATGCGAACGCCATCCGCGACCTGACGGGCCTCGTGGTCGATGTCGACGACTTCCCGGTCGACGATCTCGGCTACGGGTTCGACAACGTCGGTGAGGTGCTGACGATCTCGACACTGCACCTCGAGAAGTATGCGGCCGTCGCCGGGCAAGTTGCGGACGCAGCCTGGCCCGACCTGGACCCCGAGGTCCCCCCTGTCCGGCGGATCGAGGCCGAGAGCCTTCGGTCCTCCCTCGAGGGCGGCGCGTCGTCGGGCGTCGTGGTGCTGATCACGAATGGGACGGTCACCGGGGCGGTCGAACTGCCTCGGGCGGGTGTCTACCGGGTCCGCGTCGTCGCGCATGCGACGCAGGCCGGGTCGGAACTCGCGCGGATGGGCGTCCTCGTCGCGGGGCGCTCCGTTGGCGAGGCGAGCGTCGAAGGAGGTCGGGACGCGCCTTCGACGCACGCCTTCGAAGCGCGGATGGAGGGAGGTCGCCAGGAGATCGCGGCGGCGTTCCTGAACGACTACTACGCGCCGGACCACCCGGACCGTTCGCGGCGCGATCGCAATCTCTACGTGCACCGGATCGAGGTCGAGGGCCCCGTCGACCCGCGCGGTTCGACCACGCTCGAAACGTGGCTGCGTCCGCTCGACCGCGGACGTGGACGCGTGCTCCCTCGCGCCCGGACCCTGTTGGAGCCCTTCCTGCGGCTTGCGTGGCGGCGGCCCGTGGCGCGTGCGGAGGCCAGTCGACTCGCCCAGGTCGTGGACGATGCGGTCGATGCCGGCGAGTCGTTCGACACCGGCATGCGCTGGGCGATCCAGGCAGCCCTGGTCTCACCCCACTTCCTGTTCCGGATCGAGCCGGGAGGACTGGAGGGCAGTGCGCAGGGCGATCTCGACGGCTACGCGCTCGCCACCCGACTCGCGTTCTTCCTCTGGAGCAGCATCCCGGACGATGACCTGCTGAACCGGGCCGGCGACGGCGGGCTTGCGGCCGAGGGCGACCTCTTGGCAGAGGTCGATCGGATGCTCGCCGATCCGAAGAGTGATGCCCTGGCGAAGAACTTCGCGGGACAGTGGCTCGAGCTGCGTGGCCTCGACGAGATCGCGCCCGATCCGCAGTTCCATCGCGGATGGGATGCGGCGCTCGCGGCCTCCGCACAGCGCGAGACGGAGCTGCTCTTCGAATGCGTGCTGCGCGAGGGTCTCCCGATCACGACGATCGTCGATGCGGACTTCACGTTCGTCGACGGAAGACTGGCCGCGCACTACGGGCTCGCGTTCGATGGCCCCGAGGGAGGGTTCGTGCGGACGGCGCTCCCTCCCGGCCGTCCCGGCGGCGTGCTCGGACACGCCAGCTTCCTCGCGCTGACCTCGAACCCGACCCGCACCTCGCCCGTGCGTCGCGGACGTTGGATCCTCGACAACCTCCTCGATGATCCGCCGCCGCCTCCCCCACCCGGCAACGACAGCTTCGCGGGTGGCATCGAGCCGAACAGCGCGCGGTCCCTGCGGGAGCAGATGGCGATGCACCGGGAGCGGCCCAGCTGCGCCGTGTGCCACGTGCGCATGGACGCGCTCGGGCTCGCGCTGGAAGGCTTCGACGGGATCGGCGCCGCGCGCACGCGGGACACGGGCGGTGACATCGACACGGCGTCGGTCCTGCCGGACGGTCGCCCGCTGCGCGGCGCGACGGACCTGCAGCGCGTCCTGGCCGCGGAGCCGGCGTTCCGGCGCGCCCTCCTGCGCAAGCTGTTCGTCTACGCGGTGGGACGCGGAATCCGGCCTGCCGACGCGGTGGTCCTGGAGCGCACGGCGAGCTCCCTGTCCCCCGACGTCACGCTGCTGGACATGATCCGTGTCATCGTGACGATGGACGCATTCCGCCGGCGCTCCCACGAGCACTGATCGTTCCATGGCCCAGTTCCTGACCCGCCGCGCCCTGTCCCGTCGCGCCGTCCTCCGCGGTGTGGGTGCCAGCCTCGCTCTGCCGTGGCTGGATGCCATGGTCCCCGCAGGGCGCTCGATGCCGGTAGCGCCCCGGGTGCCACGCGTGCTGTTCGTGTTCGCCCCGAACGGCGTCCACGTCGACTCCTGGCGCCTGCCGGGCCCCCGGCTCGAGGATGGCCTGTCGCCGACTCTCGAGCCGCTCGCGCCGCACCGCAGCGCGCTGACGGTCCTCCAGGGACTGACCATCGACGGTGGACGAGCGCACGGAGACGGGCCTGGCGACCACGCACGCTCGGCGGCTTCGTTCCTCACCTGCAGCCACCCGTTCAAGACGGGCGGAGCGGAGATCCGCGCCGGCGTCTCCATCGATCAGGTCCTGGCCCGGGAAGTCGGCGGGGCCACGGCGTTCGCGAGCCTGGAGGTTGGGCTCGAGGGAGGGCGCGCAGCCGGGGTCTGTGACTCCGGCTACAGCTGCGCCTACTCGAACAACATCTCCTGGCGCACGGAGTCGACGCCGATGGCGAAGGAGACGGAGCCGAGGGCGATCTTCACGCGCCTCTTCGGCGATCCCGAGATCCAGACGAGCCGCGCTGCGGCTGCGCGCGCGCGGAACCGCCTGCGCAGCGTGCTCGACGCCGCCCGCGGCGAGTTCGCGCGGCTCCGCCGGGAGCTCGGCGCGTCGGACCAGCAGAAGCTCGATGAGTACGCCGACGCGGTGCGCGACATCGAGAGGCGCATCGACCGGCAGGACGCCGAAGAACAGGACCTCGCGAGCGTGGCGTCGCCCGAAGTGCTCGAGCAGCACCGGGACGAGGGTTTTGCCGGCCGGGTGCGCACCTTCTACGACCTGCTGGCGCTCGCCTTCGAGACCGACCGGACCCGCGTGGCGACCCTGATGCTCGGCAACGCCGGCAGCAGCCGCAGCCACCGTTTTCTCGGCGTGCCGGAAGGCCACCACGAACTGTCCCACCACGGGCGTGATCCGGGGAAGCTCGAGCGGATCGCGCGGATCGATCGGTTCCAGATCGAGTGTCTCGCTGGTTTCGCCCGGCGTCTCGCGGAGACACGCGTCGACGAGGGCCGGAGCCTGCTCGACGAATCTCTCGTGGTCCACGGCTCGGGCATCAGCGACGGCAATCGCCACAACCATGACGACCTGCCGTTCGTGGTCCTCGGTCATGGCTGCGGCCGGGTGCGCGGAGGACGCCACCTCGTTCTGCCCGCCGAGACGCCGGCTGCCGATCTCTACCTGGCGATCCTGCATGCGTGCGGCGTGAAGGCGGATGCGTTCGCGGATTCGAAGCGTCCGCTGGCCGGCTTCCTCAACTGACCGCACACTCCCGCGTCCCGTGCACGTCGAACTCTTCGTCGGTCCGCTGACCGCGCACTTCGCCCCCGCGCTCCTCGCTTCGTCTCCCGCCGGCGAGGGCCCATCCCCGGTCGAGGTCCGCGCCCAGGTCGAGGCCTGGCAGGCCTGGCTCTCGGACGGGCTCGTGGGCGCGGGCCATCTGTCGCGACCGCTGGCCTGGTCCGAAGCGGACAGCGTCGAGCCACAGCGTTTCCGGGTGTCGGCCCGAGCGCTGCGCGCCCTGAAGCTGCTTCTCGTCCAGCCGCGCCCCGAGTCGGCCACAGGCCGGATGCCAGCGCGGCCGGAGCTGGACCCATCCTGGGTTTCCCAGGCGGAAGCCGGCTTCGCGGAGCATCCGTATCCGCAGGTCTTGGTGCCCGAGTTCTGGCTGCCGGGCGACTTCGACTTCACGTTCGTCTGCCCGCTCCCGGACGGGCACGAGGTCCAGGCCGGATCCACCGGGAGTCTCGGCGGTCAGTTGGCCCACGTGCGCGAGAACGTGCTCGGTGGCACCCCCTTCGACGTGCTGCTCTGGTCCGGGGACGATGAGCCCAACGACGACGTGCGTCGCTTGGCGCGGCATGCGAACGGCGTGCTCGAGCAAGCCGTCGCACACGCGCTCGAGGGCGGGATGCCGATGCTCGTCGCACCC
>JBEAPQ010000359.1:0-29317 GCA_041164325.1 Planctomycetota bacterium
TTCCACCGGCGGGAGCTGACGCTGATGGCTTCACGGAACGGCACGGCAGCCGAGTTCCGGGAGGTGCTCGACGGGATGGCGCGGGGCGCCATCGACACCGCTCCCTGGATCACCCACGAGACCCGGCTCGACCGCATCGCCGACGACCTGCCGCTCTTCGCGGATCCCGCGAGCGGCGTGCTGAAGGCCGTTCTCCGTATCGACGCCTGACCGACCCCATGGAACGCATCGACGCCCACTTCCACCTCTGGCGCATCGACCAGTACGACAGTTCCTGGATGCAGGGGCCGTTCGCGCGGCTCGAGCGGGACTTCGGTGCCGCAGACATCGAAGCCGCCTTGGCCCGGTCCGGCGTCGACGGCGCGGTGTTCGTGCAGGCGCAGCATGCGATGTCCGACAACGACTGGGTCCTGGGACTGGCCGCGACGCACGCCTGCATCCGCGGCGTGGTCGGTTGGGTGGACCTGACGGACCCCCGCGTCGAGGCGACCGTCGAGCGCTACCGCGAGAACCCGCACTTCGTGGGCGTTCGCCACATCGTCCAGGACGAACCGGACCCCGACTGGATCCTGCGGCCCGACGTCCAGCGGGGACTCGCCGTGCTCGAGAAGCACCGCGTGCCGTACGACCTGCTGTTCTTCGTCAAGCACCTGCCGCACGCGGCAACCGTGGCAGACCGGTTCCCGGACCTGCCGCTGGTCCTCGACCACCTTGCCAAGCCACGGATCAAGGATCGGGCGATCGACGACTGGCTACCTGCGTTCCGCGAAGCGGCCCGTCGACCGAACGTGCACTGCAAGCTGTCGGGGATGGTGACCGAAGCCGACTTCGACAGCTGGACCCCGGCCGACCTCGGACCCTACGTCGAGCACGCGCTCGAAGCCTTCGGCCCCGAGCGCCTGATCTACGGCTCGGACTGGCCGGTCTGCCTCGTGGCGAACGCCGAGCACCACGACGTGCTCCATGCACTCGAAACGCACCTGGAGGCCCTGTCGGACTCCGAGCGCACAGCGATCCTCGGCGGCAACGCCAAGCGGTTCTACCGGCTTCCCGACTGAAGCGCGGAGGCGGGAGACCGCACCCGCTCCCGGCTTCGCAGCGCGGGGAACAGGTCCCCCCAGAGCATGGCCTGCGCCATCACGCTGAGCGGAGCGACGTGCATCGCGACGCGGACCGCGGCCGCCGGCAGGTGCTTGTCGATCTCGTAGGGCGTCGCCACGAAGACCAGTTGGTAGACGGCGAGCGCACCGAACGTGCAGAGCGCGGGGACGAGGAACTCCGTCCGCGGCCGACGGGACGGGACCAACACGATCACCAGCAGACCGACCAGAAGCCCGCCGAACACGAGGTGGGTCGTCGCAGGCGCGACCAGGATCTCGCGCCACGCGTAGGCCGCGACGACTCCTGCATGTTCCTGGAACTGCGCGAAGAGTCGGCCCGTCAAGCCCGACGCGTCGACCGCCGGATCGAAGAGGTCGTTGCGGAACGCCAACACGGCGTTGTGGGCCTGGATCGCGAGGACGGCGCAGAAGGGCACCACGAGCCACCCGCGCTCCCGCCACGTCGGCGGCACGATCGGCCCGGCCAGCACCCGCAGGGCGCGCAGCGATCCCACCACGACCACGGCGAGCAGACACAGCATCGTGCCCTCGTTCTTCGCGAGGATCGCGAACACCATTCCCAGGCACGAGAGTCGGAACCAGCGGGGGTCGCCCGTCATCCGGAACCGACTCCAGGCATCGACCGCCGCGAACAGCCCGAACATCACGAGGTGGTCGGCGTAGGCGGAGCCCGCCAGGAACCGACTCATGTCGGTCGTGAAGAGCGCCAACAGGAGGGCGCCCGCCACGAATGGCCGCACGAAGCGGCGCAGGGCAGACGCGGCCATCAGGACCAGCGCCAGCATCACCGTCTGGATCGGAAGGCGACTGTCCGCGCCGGTGAGCCGTCCCGCGACCTCGAACGCTCCGAGCTGTAGCAGTGGATTCAGCAGCGGGTAGTCCGGGTGCTGGACGAAGAGGGCGGCCTCTTCCCGGAACGCCGGGCTGACCGAGTCCGGAGCGACGTGGAGGACCTTCGCCTTCGCGGCCCAGATGTTGCCTTCGTCGCCCGCGAGGATCGGCACGGCGTTCCGCGCGGTCGCCTCGTCGAGGACATGCAGCAGGAGCAGGCCCACGACGACGGCGAACAGCGCGTCCTCGGGGCCCTTGGGCGCCATGCGCGCCGAGGCAGCCTCTTCCTGCCCTGCCCGACAGCGTCGCGCCCCGACCGCCAGCAGGGTGCCCACGCCCCCGAGACCCCACCAGAGTGCAGCGCCTGGAACAGGCTTTCCGGTGAGCGTCCAGATCCAAAGCACGGCGGCCGCCGCGAGTGAACCGACGAGGTACGCCCAGGACAGCGTCGTCCCGCGCTCGGCACCGCAGGGCTGCCCCATCCAGCGCAGCAAGCCGAGCCCGACCAACAGGGGAACGCCGAGCAGCCACACCAACTCGAGGACCGTCAGCGTCACGGTCGGAACCTGTAGAGCACGAAGCCTTCACCCTGCTCGAGCAGCTCCGATCCACCGAGCTCCAGTGGATGGTCGGGATCGAGGTCGAGCAGGAAGGTCCCGGCAGGTCGATCGAGGCGCCCTTCCGCAAGGAGAGCGAACGCCGTGGCTGTCGGGACGACGAGCCGCGGGTAGGCGAGGTTCCTCAGGTTCGTGACCAGCTGCATCGCCTCGGGCGTCGGCGCCGCGTGCGCGACCACGACGGCCCCCGCTGGCACATGACGGACCAGGGCGCGGTAGATGGCGGCGCGATCCCCCAAGGCTCGCTCGGCGCGCGCCGCGTCCTCGACCGTGAAGCGGGCGGTCGCGGCTGGCCCTCCCTGCAGGGCAGGCGATGCGGTCAGGTCGATCAGCCCGACCCAGAACTGCCATCCGACGAGGACCAGCACAGCCGCGTAGGCCGCGAGCTCACGCACGCGACCTGGACCCGTCTTCTTCCCCGTCTCCTTGGTGGGCATGACCGTGGAACCCCACGGAGTCGACCAACACACGAACCGTGTGCCGGGGCAGCAGGAAGCCCGAGCGGCGCTCCTTCTTTCCCCGTGGACTCGGGGAGGATTCTCATCCGTACGGGGTCGACGGCCAAGCCCCTGATCAGTCGCGCAGGATGTCCCCGAGGAATCCCGCGATCGTCGGCGCTGCCAGCGCATGTGCCCGGACATTGCCGTGCATGTCGAGGGGCGTCAGCCAGAGTCCCGCCGGATCGAGTCCGACGAAGACATCGAGCAGGTCGAAGAAGGGCACGCCCTCCGCGTCGCAGAACGCCCGCACCGCATCGTGCAGCGGCGTGAACGGGTGTTCTTCCCGACTCGCGAGCTGCTGGAGGAACGGCCAGATCATGACCGCGAGGCGTGCACCGCGCGCCTCGCACCAGGCCTTCATCGACCGCAGGGCCTGTTCCGGAACGCCGCTGCCCCAGTAGACCGCGCCGAGCTTCTGTGCGGCTGCGGGGTATGCAGAGACCGGCAGCGCCAGCAGCTCGCCGACCCAATCCCGCTCGGGATCAAGACGCAGGGCCGCATCCCGGCGCAGCGCACGAGCCGCATCGTTGAGCAGCGCCGAGCTGCCCATCCAACCCTCGAGCGGCATCCCCAATCGCTCGAAGACCGTGGGCTCGAAGTGCGCCATCCCACCGTTCACCGGCAGCAGGTCGTTGACGCAGAGCGTGACCACGACGACATCCGGCTCGATGACCCCGAAGCGCGTGAACAGCGCGTGCGCGTGCTCGTCGGGGAGGAGCGTCCCTGATGCACCGCAGTTCGCGACCCGGATCCGATCGTCGTCCGCACGCAGCAGACCCTCGACGCGACGGGTCCAGCCGTCGGTCACCGGGACTCCCCAACCGACCGTCGTCGAGTCACCCAAGCAGACCACCCGCCGTTGACCGTCCGGCTTCGGTCCGCAGAGTTCCTCGCGATCCCGGAACCCGAGCGAGTTGGTCCGGAACGCCACGCAGCCTTCCGCGTCGAAAGGCGCCTCGCCTTCGTAGCCCCGGTAGCAGAGGTGGACCGTGACGTCCGGCTTGAACCGCAGCCGGAACCGCGGGGCATCCGGCACGACTTCGAGATACTGCTGGGCGCGCTCGAAGTCGGCCGGGTCTTCGAGATCGAACGGCACGTGCTGCTCGTCGGCGTAGTAGAGCTCGCCGACCCGCTCGGTCGGTCGGAGCAAGCGATAGACGATCTCCGCACCGAGCCCGCTGAGCCCGAGGCTGCCGACGGCGAGCAGCGCGAGCAGACGCCCGCGCCTGCGGCCCGCGTGGCGGGAGACTTCGAGTGGAGGTCCGTCCATCAGCGTTCTTCGGAGCCATCCTCGCCCAGGCCCTCGCCGTGCGCCAGCGCGCGCGCGAGGACCGCAACCGCGCGTTCGCCTGCGCGGTAACCGAACAGCCACACGGTCGCTCCACCGTCGCCACGCAGCGCCCGCTCGGTGACGTTCGCGTCGGCGATCCGCCCGCGGACCTTGACGTGCACGATCCCGGCGTCGAGCGCGCGGAGCGCAGCGCGGAGCCGGCGTTCTCGCCAGGGAAGGACCTCCAGGACCTCGAACGAGCGGAACCACGGGTCGCTGAGCGCCCCATCGGCGGTCGCCCAACCATCGCCCGCCGGCAGGGCCATCAGGCCTTCCGGCGCTCGGGCTGCGACGAGATCCGCACGTTCGAGCGCCGGCTCGGCGACCAGTAGGTGGGATCCGACCTCTGACGTCACGGGCAAGCGGGTCGGCGACCCGGAGAACGATGTGGCGCGATCGACTCGGGTTGCGGTCCGCGATCCGGGTTCCCGGGCCAGGGAGCCGCACCAGACGACGGCTTGGAGCAGACCCTCGGCGCCGCCCAGGATCTCGACCTCGCCGCGCTCCGCGCCCGGCAAGTCGCGCAGCTCGGCACCGGGACCGAGCTTGAGGGCGCCGGACCGACCCGATCCGACGAGCCGCTCCAGGAAAGGACGGCCCGGCATGTAGTCCTCGACGTTCCGCAGGCGACGCCCTTCACCCTCGACGCGCCGCGCGGGATCGACGTGGAACGCCGCGCCGTCCAGATCGAGCGAAGTGACATCCTGGACTTCGGTCTCGCAGGCCGCGTTCCGGGAGGCCATCCATGCGCGGACCGGATCGCGGTCGATCCCACGCACGTCGGCATCCGGCAGCGCGCGCCGCAGCTCGATCAGGTCGCCCCCGATTCCGGAGCAGAGATCCACGACGCGGTCGACGCCACGGTCCGCGTAGCGCCGCGCCTTCCACGCCGCTGCGACGGTGCCGGACGCCTGCTCCACGCCTTCGACGTCTGCGAAGAGCGAGGCCGCTCCCGCGATCTTCCGCGCGGCCTTCTGGCGAGCGCGGACGAGCTCGACCGCACGCCGGACGGTGTCCGCGTCGGCGAGTTCGCGGAGCGACGCGAGAGCAGACGGGGTCAGCCCTGCGGGATCGCCGCACGCCTCGACCTGGCAGACGAGCTCCCGACCCGCTGGACTCGCGAGGTACTCCCAGGTCTGGATGTCTGCCTCGCTCCGCTGCATCTCGTGTCGGTCGGGCCGCGCGCTGTGCTTCTCCGGCTGCGAGAGACGAGCGCGCGCGCCGGCATCTTCCACGCTCCGGGCATCGGCGAGAAGCAGGAGACCGCACGCCGGGTCGCTCGACACGAACCTCCCGGCTGGTGCTGTCTCGTCGGCGCGCGATACTCGGCGCGGAGGTCGGCTCCCGGCCTGGATGCCCATGCAGCTCCGACTCCTCAGCTACAACATCCACAAGTGCATCGGTGGCGTGGACCGTCGCTACCGACCGGAGCGCGTCGAGGAGACCATTCGGCACCACACTCCGGATCTCGTCCTGCTCCAAGAGGTCGCCAACGGCGGCGGACGGCCGCAGTGGCACCGGCAGATCGACCTGCTCGGCGACGCGCTCGGCTATCGGCACCGCACGTGGTTCCCGAACCACAGGTTCCGCCACGGCGGGGAGTACGGGAACGCCATCCTGTCCCGCTGGCCGATCACCGACACGGAGAACATCGACGTGACGGTCCCCGGGACCAAGCAGCGTTCGGTCCTCCACGCCCGGGTCCGGGTCCGCACCGATGCCGGCCGGTCCCGCACGGTCCACGTGTTCTGCCTGCACCTCGGCCTGACCGAGCGCATCCGCGACCTGCAGCTGCAGAGCTTCCTCCGTTCGCACCCATTTGCGGGCCTCCATCACGAGACACCGATCCTGATGGCCGGGGACTTCAACGACGTCTGGGGGTCGCTCGGCCGGAAGCACCTGCTGCCTGCGGGCTTCCGCGGCATGCCGAGCCGGATCCGGACGTTCCCGGCCTGGGCCCCGGTCCAGGCCCTCGATGCGCTCTACGTGCGCGGCGACGCGGAGCTGGTCCACGTCCACCGCTCCCGACTCGCGCTTGCGACCAGGGCTTCGGATCACCTGCCGCTGGTCGCAGAGCTCGAACTCCCTTCCTGACCCGGGCACGGAACCCGACGACGGCTGCTGGCCGGAGACACGGGTCGGCACGACGATGGTCCGATGATCCGACGTGAAGACCAGGACGACGTCACCGTCCTGACCCTGCACCACGGCAAGGCGAACGCCCTCGACCTGGAGCTCTGCCTGGCCCTCGACGAGGCGCTGGGCGCCGTCGAGCACTCTCCGTCTCGCGCGATCGTCCTGACGGGAGAAGGGCCGATCTTTTCGGCGGGCGTCGACCTGCCGCGGCTCCTGAGGGAGGACAGCGCCTACACCGAGCGCTTCGTCCCCGCGCTCGCCGCAGTCATCCGCAGGCTGTTCGTGCTGCCGAAGCCCGTTGTGGCTGCCGTCGGCGGCCATGCGATCGCGGGCGGCTGCCTGCTGGTCCAGGCCGCCGATCGGCGGTTGCTCGCCGACGGCAAGGCCCGCCTCGGTGTGCCCGAACTGAAGGTCGGCGTCCCGTTCCCGACCGTCGGTCTCGAGGTCCTGCGCTTCCAGGTCGGCGACCGCGTCGCCCAGGACCTCGCCTGTTCGGGGCGAACGGTGCTCCCCGCCGACGCCTTGGCCCTGGGACTGGTGGACCAGGTGGTGGAACCGGCAGAGCTGCTGCAGGTCGCGCGCGCGGAGGCCGCAGGACTCGCGGCCATTCCTGCCCCGACGTTCGGGCTCACCAAGCGTCAGCTCCGGCGTCCGGTTCTGGAGGTCATCGATCGGGACGCAGCCGCCTTCGACGCCGAGGTCGTGGCGCTCTGGGCCGATGGAGACGTCCGGGCAGCGGTCGAGAGGTTCGTCGAGCGCACCCTCGGGCGCCGCGGAGATTGAACCACGACGCATGTCGGTCGAAGTTCCGCTGCGCGGTGCGGGCAGGTCCACGGGGCGGCCGCTGACAGCGCTGGCCCCTCGTGGCGGACGTCGCTAGCCTCACGCGTCCAGACACGCCGACCACCGATGCACGCCTCGACCGAAGGCCATGCCGACACGATGTCGGTGGACGACCCCTGCTCTGACGCTCCGATGGCTCCGACACCCCAGACCGCCCAAGGACCCGGCCCTCTGCCGCCGCCGTGGGACCGGATCTTCTCCCTGGGAACACGGGTCTTCGTCTGGGCGCTGATCTTCGGGATCCTCTACGTCCTGCGGCCGTTCTTCCTGCTGGTCTTCCTGACCTTCGTCTTCGCCTACATCCTGGAGCACGGGGTCCAAGGACTCGCGCACCGGATCGCGAACCGACCGGCCCGCGTGGTCCTGGTCGCGCTCGTCTTCCTCGGCACGCTGATCACGTTGGGCGTCGCGCTGGCGCCTGCGTTCCAGCAGCAGGCCCGGAAGCTCGCCGCCGAATACCCCCAGTACCTCGCGAAGATCGATACCGAGCTCGACCGCACCCGCGAGCAGTACACGGTGGCGCGGAGCGTCCTGCCGGACGACCTCAAGGCGATCGACCTGATCGAGCACCTGCTCGGTTTCGTGTCGACGGACGAACGGGCGCTCGAGCCCAAGCGCCCCGACGAGCCGGGCGACATGGTCAAGTTCGACCCGGACCAGGCAGGCCCGCCGGTCCCCTATCCGCTGGTCTCGCCGCAGTTCACCGAGCTCCGCCAGCAGAAGTCGCGCGAGAGCATGTCCGACGCCGTCGACCTGCTGAAGGAGATCGCGAGCCCCATCCTCGGCGTCGGCTCGGCGTTCCTGCTGTCGCTGCTGTTCTCGTTCCTGATCGTCCTCGACCTGCCGAAGCTCAGCCGCTCGGTCGTCGGGCTCTCCAACACGAAGGTCGGATTCATCTACACCGAGGCCGCCGACAACATCCGGGACTTCGGACGGATGCTCGGACGCGCGCTCGAGGCCCAGCTGCTGATCGCCCTGTGCAACACCGCACTGACGGCACTCGGGCTGTGGTTCCTCGGGCTGACGGCCAACCTCGTCTTCATCTCGACGATCGTCTTCTTCTGCAGCTTCATCCCGGTGGCCGGCGTGTTCCTGAGCTCGGCGCCGATCTGCCTGGAAGCGCTGTCGCAAGAGGGCTTCGGCCTGATGCTGGCGGCCGTGGCGATGATCCTGATCGTCCACTTCATCGAGGCCTACTTCCTCAACCCGAAGATCTTCGGCCACAAGCTGCACATGAACGCCGTGCTGGTGCTCATCGTGCTGACGATCGCCGGCAAGCTCGTCGGCGTCTGGGGTCTCATCCTCGGGCTGCCGATCGTCAACTACCTGTTCGGCCACGCGATCCGCTACCGGGAAAGCCGCCAGGCAGCGGTCGCGCAGGAGGCCGGACCCGCTTGACCGCACCCGTCTGGGAAACGGTCGAGACGCCGGCCGTGCTCCTCGACGTGCCCACGCTGCATCGCAACATCGCGGCGATGGAGGGGCGGGCCCAGCGCCTCGGAGTCGCGCTGCGTCCGCATCTGAAGACCGCCAAGTCGGCCGATGTCGCAGACCGGATGCCGTCCGCGCGGACCCACGGCATCACGGTGTCGACGGCCCGTGAGGCGGAGTACTTCGCAGCACACGGCTTCGTCGACCAGCTCTACGCGGTCGCGATCGCGCCGGCACGACTGCACCGTTTTGCGGCACTCGCACGCGCGGGGACCCGCGTCCGATTGGCCGTCGACAGCCTTGCGACCGCCCGTCTGATGCAGGCTGCGGCCAGAGCGGCGGGCGCGACGTTCGAAGTGTGGATCGAGGTCGACAGCGGAGAACACCGCTCCGGCCTCGCGCCGGACGACCCGGATCTCCTGCGGCTCGCGGAGAGCCTCGGCGCTTCGCCTGGAACCCACCTCGGCGGGGTCTTCACCCACGGCGGGCACAGCTACGGATGCCGTGACCCGCGAGCGATCCAGGACGTGGCGGAAGAAGAGCGTGCGGCCGTCGTCCACGCCGCGGAGCGGCTGGAGTCGGCTGGCTGGCCCTGCCCGGCGCGCAGCGTCGGCTCGACGCCCACCGCGATCCATGCGGCCCACCTCGACGGCGTCACAGAGCTCCGCGCGGGCGTCTACGTCTTCCAGGACCTGTTCCAGGCAGGCATCGGCAGCTGCTCGATCGACGACATCGCCGCGTCGGTGCTGACGACCGTCATCGGTCACCAGCGCCGGCACGGTCGCATGCTCGTCGATGCCGGCGGCCTGGCGCTGTCCAAGGACCGCAGCACGGGGGCGCTCGGCGACTTGGGCGACTGCGGCTACGGCCTGCTCCTCCCCGCATCCGGAGGATCCCCCATCCCCGGACTCCGTGTCAGCGACGTCTACCAGGAACATGGAGTCGTGACCGGCCCGGAGGGGATCGACTTCGATGCCTTCCCGGTCGGAACCAGGCTCCGCGTCGTCCCGAACCACGCGTGCATGACCTGCGCGGCCTTCGACCGCTACCACGCCGTCGAAGGCGACCAGCTGGCCGGGGTCTGGCCGCGGGTCAACGGCTGGTCCTGAGCCCGCATCCGATCCCCCGGCGCGGCGCGAACGCGCGCCCATGATCGAAATCGGCAAGCGCGCACCGGCCTTCACGCTGGTCAACCAGAACGACGAGAAGGTCAAGCTCTCCGAGCTCAAGGACCAGTGGGTCGTCCTCTACTTCTACCCCCGGGACGACACGCCCGGCTGCACGGTCCAGGCCTGCGAGTTCACCGAGGGCGTCGAGGCGTTCGCCGGGCTCGAGGCCGTGGTCCTGGGATGCAGCCCGGACACCACCGAGAGCCACCGCAAGTTCATCGCCAAGCACGGTCTCGCCATCGACCTCCTGTCCGACCCGGACCACGCCGTCATGGACAAGTACGGAGCTTGGGGTGAGAAGTCGATGTACGGCAAGAAGTCGATGGGCGTGATCCGCTCCACGGTGCTGATCAGCCCGGACGGCAAGGTCGCGCACCACTGGCCCAAGGTCCAGGCGAAGGGCCACGCCGAGAAGGTGCGCGCCAAGCTGGAGGAGCTGCGGGGTGCGTGATCGGCGGGCGGCCGCCCGCTGACCCGCTACGCGAAGACGTCGTCGACACGGCCCGCCGTAGCAGCTCGCTCGAGCCAACGCTCCAGGTCCGCGACGGCAGCTTGGTCGATCCGGGTCACGACGTCTCCTCCCAGACTGCCGAAGCGGCTCCTGAGCACAGTTCGCAGCGCAGCAGCCAGGCCCTGCGCCCGCCCCTCGTTCAGCGTCTGCTCGTAGGTCGATGCCATGATCTCCTCCACGTCGGGGCCGAGTTCGAGCCTGACGAGGCGCTGCATCTCCGCCCGCGGCCAGTCCCGGACCTTGCCCAGGTAGGTTAGCACGGCCGCGAGGAGGCCGACATCGCCCCCGGCGTCGCGCGCCGCCCGGAACTCCGCGGCCAGGCTGCGCAGCAAGGGCCTCAGGTCGAGCCCCGACGATGCCCGGCGGAGGACTTCGAGGACGAGCCGAGCGAGCGCCGACAGCGTTCTGGTCGCCAACTCTTCGCCGCGCACCAGGGAGAGGTCATCCACGAAGAATCGAAGCTGAGGCAGGTAGGCCGCGAGGCTGTGCTGCACGGAGGCCTTCGGCCCGAAGCAGGATCGAAGGTCATCGCCACACGACCAGCGCTCCACACCGTGGTAGACCACGATCGAGAGAACGGGCGGGAGCTCGCGGGCACCCGGATTCTCCCGGACGAACCGACGCAGGACCCGGAACGCATACTCACCGACCTGGACCGCCGTGAACCGATCCGCGTAGCTCTTGTGCTCCAGGAGGAGTTGCAGGTGCACGTCCTGACCACAGATCTCGGCGGCGAACAGGAGGTCGACGTGCCGATCCCCACGGACCACGTCCTTGTCGACCGGCGACAGCAGTCGGAGGGTATCCCAGTCGATGGATCGCTCGATCGCCGGCGGCAGAACGGCCCGCAGCTCCCCGACCGCATGCTGCGGGTCGGAGAAGACCTGGCAGAACAGCGTGTCGTGCGGATTGGACATCTCCCCGGCCGCGTTCACCGCGTGACCGAGGAGATGTGTGCCCGCGGCGCCTCATGGGCGCGCGGACGCGCGGGAATTCGGGAGCGTCACGCCGTCGCGCCGGCGCTCGCGATGACGACCCGCTCGGCGTCGAGGTGGGTGGCAGCCGCGCGCAGGACGTCTTCGCGCGTCACCGCACGCACCTCGTCCGGGTAGCGATGGATGTAGTCGTAGCCGAGGCCGTACCGACGGGCGCGGATCGCGTAGCCGACCAGGTTCGAGTTCCGCTCCAGACCGAACACGTAGCTCCCGGTCAGGTACTCCTGCACGTCCTGGAGCTCCTGTGCGCTGGGCGGCTCGGAGCGGATGCGGCGGATCTCCTCGAGGAACACGTCGATCGAACGCTGGCGATGCCCCGCCGAGGTGCCGATGTAGGCGGTGAACGCGCCGGGATGCAGGCCCGCGCCCTGCGTGATCGAGGCGCTGACCGCGTAGCAGAGACCCATCTCGTCGCGGAGCCGACGCGTGACGCGTGACGTGAAGCCCGGCCCGGTCCCCAGCACGTGGTCCATGACGAGGAGCGGCACGAAGTCGGGGTCACTCCGGCGCACGCCCGGATGGCCGAGGTAGACGTGCACCTGCTCCCGGTCCATCGGCACGTGGGTCTCGATCCGTTCGGCCGGCATCTCTGGGTCTGCCGGGACCGCACGCGATCCGTCAGCGCCTCGGAACGAGCGGAACGCCTTCGCCAGCACATCGAGGGTCTCCTCGACCGGCGCCGGTCCGGACGCGGCCACGATCGCGCCCCGGGGCGCGTACCACGTCCTGTGGAAACGCTCGAGATCCGCCGCACGGAAGCCCGCGATCGTCCGGGCATCCCCGTAGCTCGGGCGGCCGAGCGGGTGCGTGCCGAACACGCCGCGTCGGAAGTCCCGCCGCGCCACGGCGCGCGGGTCGACATCGTCGGCCTCGATCTCCGATGCGATCTCCTGCTGGACGCGCCGCACATCGCGCGGATCGAACGCGGGCTCGAGACCGACCGTCCGCACGAGACGGATCGCACGAGCCGCTTCGTCGGCAGGGCACTGGATGGTCACGCTGCCCGCCGCGGTCGACAGGCTGCCGCCGATGTTCTCGACCGCCTCCGCCAGCTCGATCGACGAGTGCCGCCGGGTCCCCTCCTCGAGGCAGGACCCCGTGAGGTACGCGAGGCCATGCTCGTTGGGTGCTTCCTCGATCTGCGATGCGGCCAGCGACAGCGAGACCGCGAACGTTGCGGACTCGGGATTCTGAAGCGCGATGCAGCAGAGCCCGTTCTTCAACTCACGCTCTTCACAGCGCAGCTTGATCCGGCCGGTCATGCCTTCGTCTCCGGCTTGGCCGACGCCAGGCGGTCCGCCGACTTGCCGCGCGCCTGCCGGGCTGCGGCCTTCTTCGCCGCCTTCTTCGCTGGCTTCTTCGCAGCCTTCCCGGGCGGCTTCTTGGCCGTGGTCCGGGCGGGACTCTTGGGCGCTCCTGCGGCAGCGGAGGACTTGCCCTTCGCCTTGGCTCCGGCGGCCGGCTTCCGCTTGCGCGGAGACACCACCGGCCGGCGCAGCTCCGCGTCTTCCGGAAGCGACCAGACGACCGACCAGGCCTCGGGACCGAAGTAGCGCCGCGCCACCTCGCGCAGCTCGCGTCGATCGATCTCGTCGTAGGTCGGGAGGACCCGTTCGAGCAGTTCGTGACCCTCCGTGGCCAGCGCCTCGAACCGACCGATCTTCAGCGCCGTATCGAGGACCGTCTCGTCCTCGAACAGGTAAGAGCTGCGGATCTGGACGCGAGCACGACGCTGTTCCGCCACCTCGACGCCGTCCTCGCAGATCCGCGCGAGCTCTTCGCGGATCAGTCCCTCGACGCGCTCGACGTCCACGCCCGCGTGCAGTTCGGCGAGGATCCAGAAGAGGCCCGGGTCCAACCGCGTCTCGTTGTGGGTCGTCACGTAGGTCGCGACCTCCTCGTCGAGCACGAGCCGCTTGTGCAGGCGCGAGCTCTTGCTGCTTCCGAGCGCGTGCGACAGGAAGTCGAGCGCGAAGTCGTCGCGCTCCCCCATCCGGCACGTGCGGCAGGCCATCGCGATCCGGGTCAACGAACCGGGCGCGCGCACGACGCCACGGCGCTCGTGCCGGACCACCGGCTCGACGAGGACCGGGTCACGGTCCGCAACCGGCTCCAGCCCGCCGAAGAGCTCCTGGATGCGCTTCGCAGCGCGCTTGCGATCGATGTCCCCGACCACGACCAGGAACGCACGGTTCGGCCCGTAGTGCCGCCGATAGAAAGCGCGCATGCCCTCTGCGTCGACGCGACGCAGGTCTTCGGCGTAGCCGATCACCGGGTGGTGGTAGGGATGGACCTGGAACGCCAGGGCCTCGGTCGCCTGCCAGAGCACGTTCCACGGGTCGTCTTCACCCCGCGCGAGTTCGTCGAGGACGACGTTGCGTTCGGCGTCGAACTCGACCGGATCGAAGAGACAGCTCTTCATCCGGTTCGCCTCGATCTCGAGCGCCGTCTCCCAACGATCGGAGGCCAGCGAGAAGTGGTAGGCGGTCCCGTCGTGGTCGGTGAACGCGTTGTTGCTGCCCCCGAGCTTCGCGGTCAGGAGGTCGATCTGCCCCTTCGCGTAGCGGTCGGTGCCCTTGAACATCATGTGTTCGAGGAAGTGCGCGAGCCCCGTCTCACCGGTCCGCTCGTCGCGAGAACCCGCGCGATACCAGAGCACCGTGGCGACCAGGGGCAGCTCGCGTCGCTCGACGAGAAAGGCCCGGAACCCGTTGTCGAGTCGGACCTCGTAGACGCCGCTCTCGCTCATGCGTCGTCGCCCCCGCCGCGCCGCGTCAGATCGACGAGTGCCGAGACTTCCTCCGGCCGGAGGAACCGGTAGCGGCCCGCCCCGAGACCGTGCAGCGTCAGCTGGCCGATCCGCACGCGCTTCAGCGACAGGACCGGGAAGCCGAGCCGCGCGAAGATGCGGCGGATCTCTCGGTTGCGCCCTTCCTTGAGCGAGACCTTGAGGTAGGTGCGGTCACGCCCGCGCCGCTCGACGAGGATGCGCGCCCCGGACGTCCTGCCCTCCGCGAGCCACACGCCACCGCGGGCTTTCTGCAGCTCGGAGTCATCGATCTTGCCGCGGATCAGGACCGCGTAGGTCTTCGCGAGTTCGTAGCGCGGGTGCGCGATGCGCTGCGCGAACTCCCCGTCATTGGTCACGAGGATCAGGCCCTCGGACTCCGCGTCGAGGCGCCCCACGGTGTAGACCCGACCGCGCACATCCGGCAGGTGGTCCACGACGCGCGGCCGCTGCTCCTGGCGCGCGTTCGTGCAGACGACGCCCTTCGGCTTGTTGAACAGGATGTAGACCGGCGGCTCCTGCTTCAGGCGGAGGTCGTCGACGCGGACATCGTCCGTCTGCGGGTCGACGCGCGTGCCGAGCTCGGTGATGACCTCTCCGTTCACCGTCACACGGCCAGCGGCGACCATCTCCTCGGCGGCACGCCGACTCGCGAGTCCAGCCGAAGCCAGGAAGCGGTTGATCCGGACGAGGCCGTCCTCGACACCGCCCGCGCCGACATCCGGGGTTACGCGGATCGGCGCGCGCTTCGGCTTGGCGGGGCCGGGGCGCCGGGCACCGGACCCGGGCCGTGCCGTTCGACCGGCACCATCCTTCGGCTTGCGCGCCACGCCCTTGGCGGCGACCGGCTTGCGTCCCGAACCGCGCGGCTTGGGGCCCTTGGCCCCGCCGGGCGCGGCCGGCTTGTTCTTGCGTGCTGCCATTTCAGAGGCGTCCCCCGGGATCGGTCACGAGGAACCCGACCCGGCCGATCGGCGAGACGAAGATTGCGTCCACCGCAGCCGGGACGAGCACGGTATCGCCGCGACGGACCGGAATGGGCGGATGTTCTCCGCCGCTTCTCCAGCCGAGGGCGGCCATGCCCTCCACGACGGTGACGAGCTTGAAGACTCCTTCGGTCCCGACCGTCGCCGGCCGATCGAGAAGGAGTCTGCGGACCCGGAAGTCGTCTGTGTCGAGCAGCGTCGTTTCGGCGCCCGAGGCCTCACCGAGAGAACGGACCGGCGGCGGTGGGGTGAAGTCGAGGGCCCGGAGCGCATCTTCGACGTGGAGCTCCCGAGGCCTCCCCCAGTCCCAGAGGCGGAACGTCAGGTCCGAGTTCTGCTGGACCTCGAAGACCACCACGTCTGGCCCGATCGCGTGGACGACGCCGGCAGGAACCGGGATCACGTCCCCGACCTGCGGTGTGAAAGCGTGGACCAGGTCCTCGAGACCTCCGACGGCGATCGCCCGCTCGACGTCGCCCGCGGTCACGCCCTCGCGGAAGCCCCGCACGATGCGTGCGCGGGGGCCGGCAGCCAGCACGACCCAGGCCTCGGACTTCGGTCCATCACCGCGCGCGGCCGCGAGCGCGGGCCCCGGGTGGACCTGGATCGACAGGGCTTCCTTCGCGTCGATGAACTTCAGCAGCAGCGGGAACCGCCCCGCGGGACCGGGCCGCACGCCCCGCCCGAGGACGTCCGACCGGGACTCCCACATCCAGTCGGCGAGGGAGAGGCCCAGACCGCGGAGCGGGCTGCTACCGTCCGGTCGGTCGTAGACCTCCCAAGTCTCTCCGATCGGTTCACCCGCCGGCTCGAGGGCCAGGCCGAACACGTCATCGAGCGCACGACCGCCCCAGATCTTGGGGAGGGCAAGGCGGTCGAGGAGCACGGGCTGGAGCGGGGCCATCGGATCTCGGAGCGTCCGGCACGCGGCGGACGCCACCGACGGCGCCGAGCCTCACGCTCCCAAGTCTGCTCCTTGTAGCGATTTGGAACGGGAGACGCCACCGGACGGGCGCCGGGAACGACTCCCCGACGCGCTCCCCCGGGCCCGCTCGACCATGCGACGCGCCTCGGCCAGGGCTTCGGCATCTCCCCCGTCCGCAGCGCCGTCCCCGACGGTCATGGCGGCGAGTTCCGCCTCGCGCGCCGGTCCGTCGAGCCGCGTCACCGACGTCCATGTCCGGTCCTCACGGACCAGCTTGTCGACACGGAAGTGGGCGTCCGCGAAGGCCGCCACCTGGGGCAGGTGGGTCACGATCAGGGTCTGGTGGTTGGCAGAGACGGCGCGCAGCTTCTCGCCCACCTGGAGGCCGAGCCGCCCGCCGATCTCCGCGTCGATCTCGTCGAAGACGACGAACGGCACGCGGTCCTGGTCGGCGAGTCCCTTCTTGATCGCGAGGACGATGCGCGCGGTCTCGCCGCCGGACGCGGTCTCCCGCATCAGCCGGAACGGCTCGCCGGGATTGATGCGCACCTCGAACTCGAGCGGCCCCGGCCCGTGCGGCGTCGCGTTGCGCAAGAGCTCCAGGCCTTGCCCTGGGTCCTCGTCGAACGACACGCGCACGTGCGTGTGCGGCATGCCCAGGTCGGCGAGCTCCGCCTCGATCGCGGCCACGAAGCGCTCCGCGGCGCGTCGCCGGGCTCGGCAGAGACGGCGTGCGACGGCAGCGAGCGCGTCGAGCGCGACGCCGAGCTCTGCCTCGCGCGCCTCGGGACCAGCCTCGGCCTCGTCGAGCTCGTGCAGTTCGACCTGCATCGCCTCACGGCGCGCGAGGAAGTCGGCCTCGGTCGGCCCGAAGCGGCGGAGCGCCCGTCGCAGCGTGCCGAGCCGCTCCTCGAGGGTGGCGAGGCGCGCCGGGTCGTGCTCCAGCGCCCCGACCCGTGACAGCAAGAGGCGAGACGCTTCGGCCACGAGGTTCTGCGCCTCGTGGAGGAACTCGACCGCAGGCGCGAGTTCGCGGTCGATCTCCGCCGCATCCTCCAGGGAGCGGGTGGCTTCGCCCAGGCAGTCCTCGGCGCCCTCGCGCTCGTCGCCCCCCTGGAGCGCCAGAACCGCGCCATCGAGGCCCTCACGCAGGCGGTCCAGGTGCGCGAGCACCTGGTGCTCGTCCTCGACCCGCGCGATCTCGCCTTCTTCGAGACCGATCTCGTCCATCTCGGCGAGCTGGAAGCGCAGGAAACCCACCCTCTCCTGCCGTGCTCTCTCGGTCCCCGCCACCTCGGCGAGCCGCGTCTCGGCGGCCCGCGCGACGGACAGGGCCGCGGCGAACTCACGACGGAGCCCAGCCGTGCCCCCGAACGCGTCGAGCGTCTCCGCCTGGATCTCGGGCCGCATCAGCGCACGGGTCTCGCCCTGACCGTGGATCTCCAGGAGATGCGAGCCGATGTCCCGCAGGTCCTGGAGCGTCGCCGGACGGCCGTCGACCCGGATCTTGCTGCGGCCCCGGGCATCGACGATCCGCGTGACGACCAGGACATCGCCCTCCATCGGCCGGCCGGTGATGCCTTCGACCGCGACCCGGACCGGCGCCGCCCGACCCTCCGGCTCCGGGCCACCGACCACCGGGAGCACGAACTCCCCGTCGATCCGGAGTTCGTCGGCCCCGTGACGCACGAGCCCGGGCGCGGCCTTCTCGCCGCGGAGCAGCTTTAGCGCCGTGACGACGAGTGACTTGCCGCCGCCGGTCGCCCCGGAGAGCACGTTGAGACCCCGGTCGAAGCGGACTTCAGCGGCGGCCACCAGGGCGAGATCGCGGATGTGAAGGGACTGGAGCATCGGACGCAGCGAGGCCGCGGACCGCGGACCACTCCGCGGATCGTCGGGCCGCCCTCTTCGGTGTGTGGGACCGAGGTCCAGGTGAAGGAGCGCACCCGCGGACCAAGGTGGACATCTGTATACCTCGACGGTCCGGGCGGACAAGGTCGATGTCGAAAGCCGTGCTGGCACAGGAGTCTGTGGACGCCCAGGAGACTCGTTGGCTAGAGTCCTGGCCTTGCCGGTTGGGCGACCGGCGTGCCGTTCCATCGTCACTCCCAGGGAGGGGGCGGGACGCGCCCCCGTTCGTGATGCGCCAGATCTTCAGTTCCTACCCGCTCGCGCGGACGGCCATGGCCGCCGCTGCGACGTCTGTCCTCCTCGCGGCGCAGGGCGCCGCCCCGATCCCGACCGACACCGACACCGGGGCGCTGCTCCAGGCCGGCGCGACGACGTCCGGCCCGTCGTGGTTCGACCTGTCCGGCCCCTCGCTCCGGATCGAGAACGCCCTGCAGGACGATGACCGCTACTCGGTCGCCGCTCTGTTCAACCAGGCGCACGGCGAGTTCATGCAGAAGGGGTTCCAGTTCCGGAACAACCTGCGCGTCGGCTACGGGTACCAGTTCGATACGGGGATCTCGGGCAACGACGACGACATGCAGTTCGACGACGCGAACGCCGAGGCGTTCATGCCGTTCACCGTCGACCCCGACATGATGCTGATCCTCGGGGCACGCTACGGGCAGCGTCGCTACCAGTTCGACTCGGTTGCTCCTGACGCGACCGACGAGACCGTCTACGAGGCGGCGTTCCACGTCGGCTTCGGGCGCTTCTTCACCGAGGACCTCTACGTCGAAGCGATGTTCCGTCCGGGCGTCTACACGGACTTCGACGGC
This sequence comes from Planctomycetota bacterium, assembly GCA_041164325.1. Lineage (GTDB taxonomy): Bacteria > Planctomycetota > UBA1135 > UBA1135 > UBA2386 > JAQCBR01. The sequence continues at coordinate 18,910 of JBEAPQ010000359.1, forward strand.
ACGCTGCACAGCGAAGACTGGCGCTTCTACGGCGACATCATCGCGACCTACCGCTTCGACGCCGGCTTCTACGGCAAGGTCGGCGGCGTCTACGACGGCACGTTCTCCGACTCGCCGGGCTTCCCGGTGCTGGGCTTCGGCCTGCTGCTGTCGGAGACCTTCCGGATCGACCTGCTGCTGCCCAAGCACTTCGAGCTGTCGTGGATCCCGGACGCCTCGTGGATCATCAAGGGCGGCCTGTCGCTCGACGGCGAGCGCTACTCACTGCGGCCACCGTCCGGCACTGGCAACCAGGACCGCTACACGGTCTGGACCCAGGAACTCGAGCTCTACGTCGACGCGACGATGCGCATGAACGACAGCCTGTCGTTCTACGGCCGCGGCGGCATGACGCTGACCGGCGACTACGACTGGGGCGGCTTCTCGGGAGCGATCGATCCGGCGCCGTTCTTCGAAGTCGGCGTCGGTCTCAACTTCTGATCCGGAGTCGGGCCACGCGTGTGGCCCGGAACGGTCACGCGCCCTCGCCCGACTCGGCGGGGGCGGCCGACGGCTTCGCTGCGGCGAGCCCTTCGGCTTCCGCGGAGCGAGGCGGCCCCAGCGGAGCAGCGGAGCAAGACGGCCAGCTCGTGCGGCTCAGGAGGCCGCGCCGGCCTTGCCGCAGCACTTCTTGTGCTTCTTGCCGCTGCCGCACGGGCACGGGTCGTTGCGGCCCACCTTCGGCTCCTCGCGGCGGAACGTGCCCGGGCCGACGATCACGCCGTCCATGAAGTAGTAGCGCCCGTCGATCTTCTGGAACGAGGCCACTTCGCGGTGATCGAACGGCTTGCCCTCGATCTCGTAGCGGGCCACGAACTCGACGACGCCTTCGTCGTCATCGACCCCGCCCCCTTCCTGGCTCAGGATCTCGAAGCCGAGCCAGGTCGACTTCTCGGACCAGGCCTTGGTGGCTTCCCGGTCGAGGTCGTCTTGCCCGGACGGGTCGTGGGAGCCGTGGATGAAGTCGACGTTGCCGGTCGCGAACGCCGCGTAGCGGGCGCGCATCAGCGCGTCGGCGGTCTCGGGCCAAGCGGCACCGGAAAGGTAGGGACCGCAGCAGGCTTCGAGCGCCGCGCCACTGTTGCAGGGACAAGTCATCGGGAGAGGATTCTTAGCGACAGCCGACGAGCCGGGCAACGAGCCGAGGAACACCCCGGCCGCGCGGGCCGCTACATCTGGTACAGCATCCAGTAGACGACGACGCCGGTGACCGAGACGTAGAGCCAGATCGGCGCCGTGATCTTCGCGAGGCGTCGGTGCTTGGGCCGACCGTCGCGCAAGCCGGTCCAGACGGTCAGCACGATCAGCGGAACCTGCACGGCCGCGAGCACGATGTGGCTGATCAGGACCACGAAGTAGACCGGCCGGATCCAACCCTCTCCGGTGAACTTCACCGATTCACAGGTCAGGTGGTAGGTCAGGTAGCTCGCCAGGAAGAGCGCCGAGACGCCCGTCGCGGCCAGCATCAGCTTCTTGTGGAGCGACTCGTTGCCACGGTGGATCGCGACCAGCCCCGCGACGATCAGCACGAACGCGGCGCCGTTCAGCATCGCGTTCAGGTCCGCGAGGTTCCGGAGGTCGAGGGCTGCGAGCATCAGGAACATCTCCGAGGAAGGTCAGATCGCATCGCGCGCGGTCCGGCGCAGCACGATCCGCGTGCCGAGCGCGAACGTCCCGAACGCGAACGCCAGCGTCACCGCCAGGCACAGCGCCACCGAGGGCAGCTCGGCCGTGGCCGCCGTGCCCGCGTAGAGCGCGTGACGAAGCAGGGACACCGCGTAGGTCAGCGGGTTCACGGCCATCAGGACGCCGAGGACCGGGTGCGTTCCCTCCGCCGGGAAGAACGCGCCGGAAAGCAGCAGCATCGGCATCAGGAAGACCATCATCACGCCGTGGAACCCGGCCGAGCTGTCCATGACCCACGCGAGCGAGAACCCGACCCCTGCGAGGGCCAGGGCCATCAGCACGAGCACCCCGAGGCCCGCAACGAACGCGTCGAGGCCCAGCGGCACGCCCGCCAGCGGCGCGAGGGCGAGGAACAGCAGCGCGTGCAGAACGGCCAGCGTCGCAGTCCCGGAGATCTTGCCGAGCGCGATCGCAGCGCGCGGCACCGGGGACACGAGGACCCCCTGCAGGAAGCCTTCCTTCCGATCCTCGATGACGGTGATCGTCGAGAAGATGGCCGTGAACATGACGATCATCGCGAGCGTGCCCGCGAAGAAGTACTCGCCGTAGCTCAGCCCGCCCGGCATCTCGGAGCGCCGGAGCGCGCCCGCGAACAGGAGCCAGAACAGGATCGGCTGGCCCACCGAGCTGAAGACGCGCGAGCGGTCCCGCAGGAAGCGGACGATCTCGCGGTGCCAGAGGGAGTAGACGGTCAGCGCCATGTCAGATCTCCTCGCCGAGCCGGTGCCCGGTCCGTGCGATGAAGACGTCCTCGAGGGACGGCGGCGCGACGGAGACGCGCTGGAGCCGTTCCCCGAACCGATCGACGACCTGGGCCACCAGCCGGTGCGCGTGGTCATGCTCGACGCGCACCACGCCGGACAGGACCTGCGAGCGCACGCCGAGCAGCGCGTCGACCTCCGGGGCGAGGGCCGCGGCGTCCGCGCAGTGGATCTGCAGGACCTCGCCACCGAGTCCGGCACGCAGCTCGTCGGGCGCGCCTTCGGCCACGACCTTGCCGCCATCGAGGATCGTCAGGCGATCGGCCTCTTCGGCCTCGTCCATCAGGTGCGTCGTGAACAGCACCGTCAGCCCCGTCTGGGCCCGGAGGAAGGCCCACAGGTCCTGGCGCGCCGCCGGGTCGAGCCCGGTGCTCGGCTCGTCGAGGAGGACGAGGTCCGGCGCGTGCAGCAGCCCCTTCGCGATCTCGACCCGTCGGCGCAGGCCCCCTGACAGGGTCCCGACCACGTCCCGTGCACGATCCGCGAGGTTGCCGATCGAGAGCATCTCGTCGACGCGGGCATCCAGCGAGCGCCCCCGCATGCCCTGCAGATGACCGCCGTAGACCAGGTTCTCCCGCACGCTGAGCTTGCGATCGAGGGCGGGCGACTGGAAGACGACGCCGATCCGGCGCCGCACGGCGGCGTAGTCCTGCGCGAGGTCCGACCCCAGCACCGTGACGCGGCCCGCGCGGAGCGGCAGGATCGTCGCCAGGAGTTTGAACAGCGTCGACTTGCCCGAGCCGTTCGGCCCGAGGAAGCCGCGCCGCTCCCCGCGGGCCACCGAGAAGTCGACGCCTGCGAGCGCCTCCTTGTCTCCGTAGCGATGGGCCACGCCCTCGGCGTGCACCGCGCACTCGGTTGGATTGCTCATCGGCTTGCGTTCAGACCCGGTCCGCGACCATCGCCACGAACAGGAGCGGGAGGTAGATGATCGAGGCGAGGAAGGTCAGCCGCATCGCCGATTCGAGGCGGAACAGAGCGGCTGCCGTGACGGGCACCATGAACAGGAAACCGAGCAGTGCAGCCGTCGCGAGGTAGGCCTCGCCCGCGAGCCCGGTCTTGAACGGCAGGAAGGACACGAGCACCAGCGCCGCCGTGTAGACCAGCATCTGGCGCCGGAGCACGAAGCCTTCGGTGTCGGTGACCGCCAGCATCTTCAGCCCCCCACGCGCGTAGTCCTCGCGGTAGCGCCAGGAGATCGCGAAGAAATGCGGCATCTGCCACAGGAAGACGATGCCGAACAGGAGCGCGGCCTGCACGTCGAGCGTCCCGGTGGCGGCCGCGTAGCCGACGACGGGTGGCAGAGCACCCGGCACGGCTCCGACGATCGTGTTGAGGGACGACACGCGCTTCATCGGCGTGTAGACGAACACGTAGGTCACGAAGATCGCTACCGAGGTCAACGTCGCGAGCACGTTGGTCGTCGCCGCGATCATGCCGACGCCAGCCAGAGCGCCCACGATGCCGAACACCAGCGCCTCACGGGGCGTGAGCCTGCCACTCGGCACCGGTCGACTCCTGGTCCGGTCCATCAGCGGGTCGACGTCGCGCTCCAGGTACTGGTTCAGCGCATTGCCGGCCGCCGCGATCGCGAGCGAGCCGATCGCCGTCGACGCGACCAGCCATCCGGGCGGGTCCTCGAACGACGGGTAGCCGAGGTAGAGCCCGGCGAGGACCGCGAAGATCGCGAGGCTCGACAGGCGCAGCTTGCCGAGCTCGACGAAGGCTCCGACCTTCTGACGGAGCGGGATCGCAGTCTGGGTCCCGGTCAAAGCGCTCACGCCTTCTCCGGGGCCGGGTCGAGGTTCCGCCAGGCCTTCGCCACCAGCAGCGTCGCGAACAGGAACAGCGTCGCGCCCACCAGCACGTGGCTCGAAACGATGAAGCTCCGGCCGAGGTATTCGATGTTGGACGGGTCCTTGAAGCGCCGCACACCCAGCGTCACGAAGCCGAGCGCCAGCTGCAGCAGCAGGAGGACGTTGACCCAGGTCCCCACCGAACGGAAGCCCGGCGAGCTCTTGCCGAAGCGGGAGCTCGCGTGCGCCGACGCGATGAGGATCGAGACCGAGACGACGAGCGCCATGAAGACGTGGACCCAGAGCACGCCCTGGGCGTTCGTGTGCCGGAAGACCGCGCCCAGCATCAGCTGCGTGACGACGAGGCCCAGTGCGATCGAGGCCAAGCGGCGCGACGTCCCGACCTCCGCCGCCGGGGCCGTGACGCGGTCGCGGAACGACGGCGACAGCGCGAAGGCGACGACCACCTGGATCGACAGCGTCACCTGGCCGAGCACGCCGTGGGCAATCGCCGCCGGGGCCCAGGTCCTCCCACCTTCCTGACCGAACAGCACGCCGATCCCACCGAGCAGGCCCTGCACGCAGATCAGCGCCAGGAGCCACCAGCACAGCTTGCGCAGCCAGCTCCGCGCGTCGGTGCGCTGGACCCACGTGCCGAGGCCGATTCCCAGCAGGCCGACGAAGGCGCCGCTGATCCGGTGCAGGTGCTCGAACAGGTCCTCGAGGTCCATGTCCGGCGGCCAGAGCGACCCGCGGGCCAGCGGCCAGTCGGTGAACGCCATGCCCGATCCGGACGACACGACCATCGCCCCGCCCTTGATGTGGACGAGGGTGAAGGCCGCGAAGAAGACGGCGAAGCGGAAGAGACCGGTCGACGCGGCGCGGACCGGGGCGGCCGCGGCGGCGGCGGGCGCGAGGATGGTCGTCACGGGTTTGCCGGGGGACCCGGGAGGGGGGGAGGAGGGCGGGCCGCGCTCGGTGGAACGCGGGGGCAAGGATTGTGGCGTCCTCGCCGCTTGCCGCAAGCTGCGGCTGCCGTGGAGGTTCGAGATCCGATCTCGCACGGATGCGCGCCGGCACCCCTCCGGCCGAGACGCGTGCCGCGCACGCAGGATGCGTGCCGGAACCCGTAACGCCACACGGCCCGCGCATCGCGCGAGCCGTGGTCCGACCTCGGAATCAGGGCCGGAAGTCCTTCCGACGCCCCGATTGCCTCCTGCGGGCCGGGCCCGCGGGAGTTCACCGCTGCGGCTTGGCCGGGGCGGCGTTCCGCGCCGGCTGGGTCTGGGCGTCGCCCTCGAAGGCCTCCCACATCGGCCGGTCAGCTTCGGCGACGGTCGACTTGTCGACGTCCTGGTCGAGCTCTGCGCGCGGGTTCTCGCGCGCCGTGCGGGCCAGCACCTGGAGTTCGCGGTCGGCGTTGTCGAGGCGTACGGCCTCGGCCAGGTAGGACTGGGCCTTCTCGGCCTCCCCGACGCGGAGGTAGCAGGTGCCGAGGCCGCGGTGGACCGCCGCGAGCACGTGGTTCGGCTTCCCGCCAGCCGGAGCCAGCGAGAACTCGGAGATCGCGCGGCCCCACTCCCGACGCGCCATGTGCTGCTCGGCGCGGAACAGGTGGGCCAGGGTCGGCGTGTCGACCTCACCTTCGAGGGGCTCGATCGTCATCACCTCGATCCACGGAACGTCCTGGAACACGTTGCGGACGAGTCCGGTCACGCGCACGCGGGCATAGGTCTGGAGGCGGTAGAGCTCCTCGACCTCGGGGTTGTCCTTGTGCACGAACAGCATCCCGAACACGTCGTCGTAGCTCTCGCGGCGCCAGATCGGCTGATCGCCGCCCCACGCATAGAAGTTCGCGTAGTCGCTCGGCACGAACTGCGTGAAGAAGGGGTTCGAGACCTTGCCGAGAGAGCAGAACTGGGTGTCGAAGGTCACCCAGACGTTCTTGAACGCGTCCGGACGCTGGCGGACGGTCGCGAGTTCGGTCGCGATCGTCTGGCTGCCCGGGTTCTGGAAGCGTTCTTCACCGGTCTGGGCCGCCAAAGGAGTGGCGGCGAGGATCGCGAGGATCAGGGCTCTCTTCATGGCTTCGGGGTCCGTGTCGGATGCGGCGGTTGGGGCGGCCCAACTCGGCCGCGTTTCCTGCCCCTCCTCCTTCGGCCACACCGTGCCCCGGCCTTGAAGGTGGACGTCCCGTCCGCTGCCCCAGATCGGGGCCGACGCACTCAAGGCCATGTCGCAGCAGGGCTTCGGGCGAAACGCCACCCGCGGTCCCCGGTCGCGACGCCCCCGTCACTCCTCTTCGCCGTGATCGACGACATCCTCGTCGTCCTCGGCGCACGCACCGTCCTCGGACTCCCCTTCCGCCGCCGGCACCGTCACAGGAAGCGGGTCCACGGTCTCCTCGACGGCACAGGCGGCCTGCGGCGTCCGCGCCGGGCGGTCCCCCGCGGCTTCCAGCAGCGCGATGACCGTGCGGCCGTAGCGCCGGAGCTCGACGTCTCCGTCGAAGTCGTCCGCCTCGAGGTGCCCTTCCTGGAAGTGGAAGCACAGCACGCCGCCCGGCGCGAGGCGCTCCGCGAGACGCTGGGCGCGCCACGCTGCGCGCCCCGGGTCCTCGCCGACCTGGGGGTACGGTGGGTCGAGGAAGATCACGTCCGGGCGCGGCGCCTCGTCCGCGCCGTCCGGTCCCGGGGGCATCGGGTCCCAGGCATCCCCGCGGAGGACGACCGCACGCTCCGACGCCGACGCACCGAGCATCTCGAGGTTGGCGTGCAGCGTCTCGATCGGCTGCCGGCCCTTCTCGACGAAGACGACGCGCCGCGCACCGCGCGACAGGGCTTCGAGACCGGACGCGCCGGTTCCCGCGAACAGGTCCCAGACCTCCGCGTCGACGACGCGATCGCCCAGGATGTTGAACAGGGCTTCGCGGACCTGCCCGAGCAGGGGGCGGGTCATGAATCCCTTGACCGAACGCAGCACGCGGCCGCGGTATTCGCCGGCGATGATCTTGAGGCTCATGGCGGGTCGGAGGCCCGCGATCGACGGCTCGGGGAGGACCGTGGGGCCGCGTCTGCGTGGCTCCACGTTGCCGATCCCGCCGAAACCGGGCTGTGCCTAGACTCTAGGAGCTGCGGTTCGAACTTTCCTCCGCGCCCGAAGCTCGCCATGCACCCCGCGCCGACTGCCGAGAAGCCCACCCGCCGGCCATGCCCGGGAGGTCTGCGGGGATGACCGGCGCCCATCCGATGCGCGATGCCGTGGCGCACCTCCGCGTCGACGGCCGATGGTTCACGCTCGAGCTGGACCGCATCTACGTCGTGGGGTCCGGCCCGAAGGCCCACATCCGGCTCGTCCACGAAGCCCTCGACGACTCGTGCGCCACGATCTGTCCGCAGCGCGACCAGCTGATCGTCGAGGACCTCGGCAGCCTCGCCGGGACCTGGATCGGCGACCGCCCGCTCGAGGGCGAGGTCGTCGTTCCGTTCGGCACGCGTCTCCGTTTCGGCCCCATCGAGGCGGAGCTCGTCGCCGGCCCTCCGGCGATCCGCTCCTCGGCGGGCACGGCTGCGCCAGGGTTCGGCGAACTGATGGCGGCCGAGCTGCGCCGCGCACCGTGGTTCGCGCTGTCGGTCGGGCTCCACGGGCTGCTGTTCCTCGCGCTCCAGCTGATCGAGCCGATCCAGCCGGTGCAGAAGCACGGCATCGCGCGGATCGCGTTCGAGGACGGGCATCGCCTCGAGGACGACACCGTCGAGATCGAGCCCGACGTGCCCGAGATCGAAGTGCCGGAGACACTGGCCCCGGTCGAGCGCATCGAGCAGGACACGGTCGAATTCCAGCAGAGCGCCCCGAGCGACCGCGGCCCGTCGTCAGGCCAGACCGCGGACGCGGCGCCGACGCTGCAGGGCATCGCGGGCAACGGCTCGATCGGGCTGTTCTCGAACCTCGGAACGACGGGCCAGGGGGACATCCTCGGCGGAGGTGGGCCCGGCGGCGGCGACGGGCGACTGTCCGGGGACTTCCGGAAGACGCTCACCGGACTGCGTGAGACGGGCCTCGAGATCGTGTTCGTCGTCGACAGCACCGGCTCGATGGGACCCGTGCTCGACGCGTCGAAGCGTCGGATGACGCGGATGCTCGACGCGCTGCGGGCGATGGTCCCGGACGCGCGCGTCGGCATCGTCGCCTACCGCGATCACGGGCCGGGTGAGGACTACGTCACCTACGCACTGCCTCTGTGCAGGGACTACTACAGGACCCTGAACTTCATGCAGACGATCGAGGCCGCCGGCGGCGGCGACCGTCCGGAAGCCGTGCACGAGGGACTCCGTACGGCCACGGCGCAGACGTGGCGTGATGGCGCGAAACGCGTCGTCGTCGTCATCGGAGACGCGCCCGCCCACCGCTACGCGACCCGTGCCCTGGAGCAGACCCTCCGACCGTTCTGCAAGGACGGGCGCGGGTTCGTGCACACCATCATGACGTCGACCGACCTGTTCGGCTCGATCGCCAAGGAGACGCAGGAGTCGTTCGCACAGATCGCCGATCTCGGCCGAGGAGCGTGTGTCGCCGCCGAAGACGACGATCGGATCCTCGAGCAGGTGCTGACCCTCGCGATCGGCCAGCAGTTCCACGGCGGGATCCTCGAGGTGTTCGAGATCCTTGCCGAGCGCAAGCCCGAGTTCTCGGCGCAGGCCCGGGATGCGGTCCGCCGCCGGGACCCCGCCGCGCTGCGCACCGTCCTCGCCTCGACCAGGATCGAGGACGGGCTCGTCGACGGCCTGATCGAAGCCGGCGACGCGGCGATCGTCGAAGCGCTGATCGCTGCGATGAAGGACCCGGAGATGACGGAGGCAGGCCGGAACGCCGCCGCGTTCGCCGCGATGCGCATCCTGACCCTCTCCGCTCCGCCCATCGATCCCCTGAGCCCTGGGCCGCTGACCGCCGACCACGAGCGTCAGATCCGTGAGCGACTCGCCGGACGCGAACGCCGCAGCCGCCGCTGAACCATGCCGACCACCCGACACACCTGGATCGCCCGCCTGCGCTTCGTCGGCTTCTGGGAGGGCTGGTCCTATCTGCTCCTGCTCGGCATCGCGATGCCGCTGAAGTACTGGGCCGGGATGCCGGGCTTCGTCCGGGTGGTCGGCATGGCACACGGCCTGCTGTTCGTCGCCTACGTCGCCGCACTCGGCATCACGGCGCGCTCGGCGGGGTTCACCCTCGGGCGGACCGCGGTGCTGTTCGTCGCATCCCTCCTCCCGTTCGGCCCCTTCCTTGCCGATCGCGGGCTCGCACGGGACTTGGAGTCGGAGGGAGCCGGGTGACGTCCACAGGCGGGGCGCTCGTGGCTGCCGTCGTCCTCGCGCACTTGGCCGCGATGACGCGCGTCGTGCTCCGTCCCCATCGCCAGCCCGAGTCCCGGCTGGCGTGGCTCCTGGTGATGCTGCTGCTCCCGGGCCTCGGCCTCGTGGCCTACCTGCTGCTCGGCGAGACACAGATCGGGCGGCGCCGCGCCACCCGACTCCGCGCTGCGCTCGACGCCCTCCCGGACCCCGCGCACATCGCGGGCGACCCAGCGGAGCTGCCCGAACGGTTCGCCGGACTCGCGCGCGTGGCCCGGTCGATCAACGGGTTCGCGACCGTCGCCGGGAACCGGGCGCAGCTGATGCCCGACTCGAACGCAACGATCGACGCGTTGGTCGCCGACATCGCCGCCGCCGAGGACCACGTCCACGTCAGCTTCTACATCTGGCTCGCCGACCGGAACGGCCTGCGGGTTGCGCGCGCACTCGAGGACGCTGCACGACGCGGGGTCTCGTGCCGCGCGCTCGCCGACGGCCTCGGTTCCCGCGCCTTCCTCCGCTCCCCGCACTGGCGCAGCCTGCGGGAGGCCGGCGTCCAGGTCGCGTCCGCCCTGCCGATCGGGAACCCGGTCCTGCGCGCGCTGCGTGGACGGATCGACCTGCGTAACCACCGGAAGATCGTCGTCATCGACGGCGCGATCACCTACGTCGGCAGCCAGAACTGCGCGGACCCCGAGTTCCTCGTCAAGGCCAAGTACGCACCGTGGGTGGACGCGATGGTCCGCGTCGAAGGACCGGTCGCACGCCAGAACCAGCA